>JAITRV010000033.1 GCA_031288215.1 Spirochaetaceae bacterium
CCACGGACACACACGGACCAACACGGACTTGTTGTTTGAAATTCATGCGTTTGTCCGTGTGGTTCGTTTGGTCCGTGGTTAAATTTCTTTGGATCTATCGAGTCATTGAGAGTAATCAAGGTGCCGAGACGATTATCCCATAAAAAAGCATGAAAAAAAGTAAATGCAGGAGCCCTGGCATTATAAGGAATTAGGTGAAAAAAAGTGCTTGGAGGGGGTAAATTTAGGCGGAGTTAGGGGTTAACAGGGGGCAGGGGGAATTTTTCAGGGTAATAAGGATTACTTCTTACCCTGGGAATATTCCATGACCGGTGAAGGCTTTATTCGCGCGTCTGGTTGAATACCCTGCCGAACCTTCGGTTCACGCTCTGCTCCGGGGAGGCTCATCATTGCCGGGAGCCTATAACAGGCTTACGGGATCCACGTCGATTTCCAGGTAGACCCGGCTGTCCCGGCCCTTTTCGTAATGGTCCAGGATGGTCCGGGCGGCGGTATGGAGGGGGCCCATTTCCGGCCCCCGGAGCAGGAGATGCCTCCGGTGGTTGCCCGCGATGATCCCGATGGGGCATTCCGCGGGACCCAGGAAATCCGCCCCCGGGGGGATCAGGGGGGCGGCGATGGCGGCCAGCCGTTGTCCGGACCGATCCGCCCGGTCCGCTTCCCGGGAACGGAAGGTAAAGCGGATGAGCCGGGTATAGGGGGGGAAGTTCAGCGCCTGCCGCTGGGTCAGCTCCGCGGCGTAAAAGCCCTCCAGATCCAGGGCACAGGCCCGGGTGATAGCGGGGTCCCGAAGCCGCAGGGTCTGGACGATCACCTTGCCGTCGGGAAAATAGCGGCCCGCCCGGCCCGCCACCTGGACGATCAGGGAGAAGGTCCGTTCCGCTGCCCGGAAATCGGGGAGGTGGAGACCCGTATCGGCAAAGACCACCCCCACCAGGCGTACCCCGGGGAAGTTGAGCCCCTTGGCCACCATCTGGGTCCCCAGGAGTATGTCGATGCCCCCGGCCCGGAAGATCTCCAGGGTTTCTTTGAGGCTCCCCTTCCTGCCGGTGGTGTCCGCATCGGCCCGGCGGAGACGGAGGTTCGGGAAGGTCCGGCGGACCTCTTCCTCGATGGTTTCCGTACCGAACCCGGTAAAGGCCGCTTCCAGGGAGCCGCATTGGGGGCAGGCCGTAGGGGGGGGCACGGAGTAGCCGCAGTAGTGGCAGACCGCCCGGCCTTTGCCTTTGTGATAGGTGAGGGAGACCGAGCAGTGGCGGCAGGTCAGTTCATAGCCGCAACTGTGGCAGTGGTAAAAGTAGCCGAAGCCCCGGCGGTTGAGGAAGAGGATGGTCTGCCGGCCCAGAAGAGCGGTTTTACGGATCTCCTCCCGGAGTTCCTCGGAGAGGCAGCCCGGGCTGTGTTCCAGGCTCACCGGACGGATCTCCGGAACGCTTCCCCCGGCCAGGCGGCGGGTCAGGTCCAGCCGCCGGATCCGGCCCTCCCCCATGAGCTTCCAGGCCTCCGCCGAGGGGGTGGCGGACCCCATCACCAGGGCGGCTCCGGCGAGGGCAGCCCTCCGCATTGCCACCTGCCGGGCGTGGTACCGGGGGGTACTGCCGGATTTGTAGGAGCCGTCCTGTTCCTCGTCGATGATGATCAGGGCCAGGTCCTGTACCGGGGCGAATACCGCGCTCCGGGGGCCCGCCACGATTCGGACTTCACCCTTTCGGATCCGCATCCACTCGTTGAGCCGGGCACTGGGGCTCATCCCCGAGTGGATCGTGGCCGCCCGGGAACCGAAGCGCCGTCCGATGGCCTCCGCGGTCTGATGGGTCAGGGATATTTCCGGTACCAGGTAGATCACCGACTTTCCCCGGGCAAGGAATTCTTCGGCGGCCCGGATAAACACTTCGGTTTTTCCCGAACCGGTTACCCCATAAAGGTAGAAGAGGGCAGGGGAGGGGCCCTCCCCGGTGATTGCCTCCAGGGCCCGCTGCTGTTCCCCGGAGAGGAGGAGGCTCTCCCCGGTGATGCCCTCCTCATCCTGAAAGGAGGAGGAGGGCCCGACCCGCCGCCCCGAAGGAATCATCGCGGCCAGGGCTTCCCCCAGACCGCAGAGGTAATACCCCGCCACCCATCGGGCCAGGGCGAGATCCCCCTCATCGAAGACGGGCGCCTTGTCCACTACCCTGCGCAAAGGCTTGAGGCTTTCCTCCGCCACATCCCGGGGGAGGAGGGCCTTCTCGGCGATGATGTAGCCCAGGCTTTCCCGTCTGCCGAAGGGGGCCAGGGCCCGTTTACCGGGAGAAGCCGCTCCATTGGGGTCCATGAGGTAGGTAAAGACCTCCCGGTCCCGGTGGGGGATGTCGAAGACCAGATCCAGGTAGGGCATCAGGAAGTCCCCCGGGAAGCTTCCCGGGCATAGGCTTCATCCAGTTCCGAGAGTTTGACCCGCAGGAGTTTGAGGTCCTCCCAAGCGGGGCGTTTCTTGGATTCGTCCCGGAGGAGGGCGCTGGGGTGATAGGTGGGGAGCAGGGGGATACCCCGGTATTCGGCAAAGCGCCCCCGGAGGCTCCCCAGAGGGGCTTCGGTGTCCAGCAAGGCCTGGGCGGCGACGCGCCCCACGGTGAGGATGGCCCGGGGCCGGAGGAGGGAGATCTGCCGCGTCAGGAAGGGGGCGCATGCGGCCCCTTCCTCCGGCAGGGGTTCCCGGTTGCCCGGGGGGCGGCACTTGACCATATTGGCGATGAAACAGTTGTCGCTACGGGAAAGGGCAATCGCGGCGAGCATCCGGTCCAGGAGCTGCCCCGCCTTTCCCACAAAGGGCCGGCCCGAGGCGTCTTCGTCGGCGCCGGGGCCTTCCCCCACCACCAGGACCAGGGGCCGGCCCACCCCCTCCCCGGGCACCGCCGCTTTCCGGCCGCCGCAGAGGGGGCAGGCGGCGCAGCGGCGGATCTCGGCGGCCACCGTTTCCAGGGTGTCAGCCTCCGCCGGGAAACCCGCCAGAAAGGGGGACGGCCCGTCTTCCTCCGGGGCCGGCGCTTCGCCGCCGCCGGTAAAGTCATAGGGAAAGCGGATCCGCCGGTAGCCGTCCCGCAGGCTGTCGGCGGTTAGGTCGAGAAAGCGGGAGAGCGTTTCCTTAGCGTCCGCGTTCATCCCCGCTTGTTCCTTTGAGCATCCGGGGGGAACCGGCCGCCGGAGATCTCAAACGCCCGCATGTCCCTGGACATCTTTCTCGACTTCATGGCCCCAGTATAACAGGCAGCGCCGGCTAACACAAGGGAAGAAATGAGGAGGAAACGGTGAACATCCCCTTTCACGGATAACTTCTCATTCGTTCTGTTCTAAGCTATACTCATAGGATGAGCGGCCTCGATAAAAAATTCCCTTATAAAAAGTTCCCTAATAAAAAGCCCCCCGAGTTTCTGATTAAGCCCTTTCTGAAGTGGGCGGGGGGGAAGCGGGCGCTGTTGCCGGAGATACGGAAGCAGTTCCCCGGGGATATAAGCCGCTTTACCTATTACGAGCCTTTCCTGGGGGCGGGGGCGGTCTTCTTTGACCTGCGGCCGGAGCGGGCGGTGATAAACGATTGTAACAGCCAGCTGATCCTGACCTACCGGATCATCAAGGAGAAGGTTGAAGACCTTATTGCCCTGCTGGGGGAGTATCAGAACAGGAACAATGCGGCGGATTATTATGCCCTGCGGGATCTGGATCGGGATGCTGCGGAATTTAGCCGCCTGACCGATACCCAACGGGCGGCCCGGCTCATATTTCTCAACAAAACCTGTTTCAACGGCCTCTACCGGGTCAATGCCCAGGGTTGTTTTAATGTTCCCTACGGAAAGTATAGAAGGCCCGCCATCTGTGAAGCGGAAGTGTTGCGGCGGATCAGCGCCTATCTCAACACCCATGAAATAACCCTCCGCACCGGAGATTTTGAGGAGGCGGTGTCCGACGCCGGGGCGCTGTCCTTTATCTATTTTGATCCCCCTTATCACAGTCCGGACAAGACCAATTTTACCGGATACCAGGCGGAGGCGTTCGGAGAAGGGGAGCAGCGGCGGCTTCGGGACCTTATGGTGAGGCTGACCCGGCGGGGGGTCAAATGCCTGCTGAGTAATTCCGACACGGAATATATCCGATCCTTATATGGGGAGGAGCCCTTTGTGACGGCACAGGTCCTGACCAAGAGAAGTATCAGTGCGGATGTATCCCTCAGGGGTTCGGTTTCTGAGGTTCTCATCCGCAACTGGAAAGACTGAAAAGCGTTTCTTTAACGCTCAATCTTAAATCTCGATACTTCCTTTACCAGGACCTCGATATTTTCCTTGTTCGTCCCGCTGATGGTGTTCACCCGGTTTACCGCCACATTGATCTCATCCGCGCCGGTGGACATCTCGTTCATCCCGTTGCTTATCTCCTCGGTGACCAGTTCCAGGTTCTTGCTCTCCTCAATTACCTGCCGGCTCCCCTCAAGCATCTCCTCGGAACTGCTCTTGACGATTTGAGTCACTTCGTTTAAGTGTCCGATAGCCTCCAGGATCTGTTTGCTCCCCACGCTCTGCTCTTCCATGGCGTTCCGGATGTTCTCTTCCTGGTCCGATACGATCTTGACCCCGTTGTCGATGGCTTCAAATTTGTTCAGTACGCTTTCGGTGGACCGGGTTATCTTGTCGATAGAGTCTTTGATCTTCTTGAGTACCATACTGATGGTCTTGGACTGCTCCCCGGAATTCTCCGCCAGTTTCCGGATTTCGTCAGCCACCACCGCGAAGCCTTTCCCCGCTTCACCGGCATGGGCGGCCTCAATAGCGGCGTTCATGGACAGGAGATTGGTCTGGCTGGCGATATTTTCCATTACCGCGTTAATCTCCAGAAGGCCCTCGGACTCCCGGGCGATCGCCTGGATGTCCGTTGCAACCTCCTGAAGCCCCGTGCGCCCCACCTCGGATGCCTCCATCAATTCATTGACATTCGTAGCGTTCTTGACCAGGGTTTGGGTAACCGACTGGATATTGGCAAGCATTTCTTCAATAGCCGAGGAAGACTGGGCCACGCTGCTGCTCTGGCGGTCAACATGGTGCTTGAGTTTGTCGATGTTGACGGTGATCTGCTCCATAGTGGCGTTGGTTTCGGCTACCGAGGAGGACTGATTGATAACCCGCCCCTTGATACTCTGGATATTGGCGGTGATCTCGTTGATCGCCGCCGCAGTCTCATTCATATTGCCGGCGAGTTCGTTCCCAATATCGAAAAGGGTAATGGCCTGAGTTTTAATGGTAAACACCAGGTTCCGAATCTTCTCCAGCGTTGCGTTAAAGTACTGGGCCATGTCGCCGATTTCATCCTTAGAATTGACGGTCACCGTTTTGGTGAGGTCCCCTTCACCTTCGGATATATCCTTGAGGGTATGGGCTACCGTGACGATGGGCTTGGCAATATTTCCCGCCACAAAGAAAATGATCACCGCCGAGATAAACGCCGAAGCCACCCCGATAATGATAGTGAAAACGGTCAGGGCGGTAACGTCCTCAAGGATGATGTCTTTCTCCGTGCCCAGCATCAGGGACCAGATGGAGCCGGTGGTGCCGATGGAAAAGGGATAGATGATGATTTTCAAATTTTTCTTGAGAAATTGCGAATATACCGAAAATCTTTTTCCTTCTCCCCGCAGTACCGCATCTTGGGCGGTGGTGATATTCTTGCCGTAAAGGGTGCCTTGTGCATCCCTGAGGAGTTTCCCGATATGTTCCTCGGCATAACTGGCGATAACCGTACTGTTACCGGAATAAATCGTCATGGCGGTGATGTCCCGCATGGCCGAATTGTGGATGATATCGTCCACTACCGGCTGAATATAGGCCATATTAATATTTACCCCTACCCGGCCTACCACCTCATTGGTCTTGCGGTGAATAACCGGCACGGTAAGCTTAATCGTGTGGGTATTATTACCGGCCACGACCTGGGGTATCGGATCGTACAACATATCCTTCCGGGCGTTCTCTCCGTTCATGTTAGCCATAACCGTTTCCACATCGTCATAGGTGAGATGTTCGATTTCCCCGGATCGCCGGGTATGCCAGTTGGCCCACTGGCCGGTTGCGGTACTGCCGGGCCGTCCCGCGAAAGCGGCATCCCTGCCGGGATCGATGGTATTGGGTTTAAAGACCACAAAAATGGCGATCATCCGTTCCTCGGAGCGCAGAATCGATTCCATGAACTGTTCAAAACGGTCCCGCTGCCTGCCTCCTTCGATCTTGTCAAAATCAGACATGGCATCCGCCAGCGTATGGACGGTACGGAAATAGCCTTCGTACCGCATCTGAATGATCTTGGCCTGTTCCGCGGCAAGCCGTTCCTGGCTGGTCTCTGCCGAATCCATCTGTAATGTAGATGCGCGGTACAGCAAAATGATGGATATGGCCGCCACAACGGTGACCACCACCGAAATAACAATAATGCTTAATCGATATTTTAGTTTCATAACCCTTCCTTAATTATAAGGGAGGAGTTTTTTTGAGCCCTCTTCCCGCTCCCATAGGGGTACGGAAACAGGGCAATACAACGAATTTCACCGGTAATCACAACAGCAAGAATGCAAACTCAATAGTACCTGCGGGTAAACGGGCAGTTCATTCTTTGTATGAAGAAATTATAAATCTTTCTCAAAATACAATCCTCTCCTGTAAGAAGATAAAACAATTCCGGACCATACCGGAATTGCTTCCTTCAAGCAAAAGATAATAAGCATCATACCCTTATGTCAAGGTAAAATTAAGTTCCGGTAATTGACCAGTGAAAGATTCCCCTTTCCGGGTGAAAATGCAAACCTTGACAGGGAGAAGAAAGGAGGGAAACGGGATTTTTTTAGATTTTCCGGAGGGATTTTCACGGCGCCCTCATCTTGGCCTTATCCGGCATTTTATTTGGCCTTTATATCGTTGACTTTTTTCCCGAAAAAATAGTATATCCTTGGGAGAAATATGTATAAGGAAAATAAGCGGTTTGATTATAAGGTTCGTTTCCGCTGGAAACGGATTATCCGTTTTGTGATGATGGTAATTTTTTCGGGGCTCCTCATCTCCGGCGGCGGGATGTTCTTTTTGACCTTGAAGAATAGAGACGGAAATGAACGGAGGATCCTGCGGCAGCTCTGGGAAACAGGGGCTTACCGGGAGGTCTTTGATCTATCCGGGACGGAATTGGAAAAACATCCTCTGGATTACTTCTTTCTTACCACCCACGGATTTGCGGCCTATCAGCTTGCCCTGGCCCAGATCAACAACAATGATACCCGTACCTATGTGGACGCCTGTATCTGGTCTTTACGGAAGGCCCTGCTTATCCGGGAGGGGGCCAAAGACGGGGGGATCCGGTATGTCCTGGGGAAGGCCTATTATGCCAAGGGGTCAGGCTATGCGGACCTGGCGGTGAAATTCCTGGAAGAAGCCCGGGAGCTTTCCTATACCGCCTGGGATATCCCCGAATACCTGGGACTGGCCTATGCGGGGATCCACGATTACCGGAGGAGTGTCGCCGCTTTTACCCTGGCCCTGAATCCCCCGGAGCTTTCGGGGGAAGGTTCGGAGATTTCCGGGGAAGGTTCCCCCGGAGACGGACCGGATTACCCCCAGGATCTGCTCCTCTTAACCATTGCCCGATCCTACCTGGAACTGGAGGAATGGGACGCCGCGAAGGCATACCTCTGGCGCTGTGTGGAAACATCCCGGGATGCCGAGCGTATCGTGACGGCCCGGCTGCTTCTCGGGGAGGTTTTAGCGAATTCCAATGATAGGGCGGGAGCGGAAGCCCAGTATCTTAAGATCCTTGAAGAAGCGGGGGAAAACGCCGAGGCCCATTACCGCCTGGGAGAATTGTACGCCGCGGGAGGGGACACCACCAAGGCCCGGTTTGAATGGCGGACCGCCTTACGGATAGATCCGACCCATAGGCAGTCAAGACTTAGGCTTAATATATGACCCTTTTGGGATCGAGAGAGCCCCTCCTCCGGGAGCGGGCCCCCTATAGCCAATTTGCCGAGGTTCTGATATAATTACACTTGTTTTAAGAATGTGTTATCCTTGGAATTACCCTTGCGGGTTTATGGATATGCAAGGCCCCAGGCCCACGGAGGAAATATGTTTGGAAGGAATTCATCGGATATCGGTATTGATTTAGGTACGTGTAATACGCTCATCTATATACGGGGAAAGGGGATTGTGATTAATGAGCCTTCCGTGGTAGCGGTGGAACGGGGTACGAAAAAGGTTATGGCCGTGGGAACCGAGGCGAAACGGATGCTCTGGAAGACCCCGGCGAATATTATCGCCATCAGGCCCATGCGGGACGGGGTTATCGCCGACCTGGAATCGACGGAGAAAATGATCCGTTTCTTCATTTCCAAGGTGCTGCCCCGGTACCGGTTTATAAAACCCCGGATGGTGATTGGTATCCCCTCCTGTATTACCGAGGTGGAACGCCGGGCGGTGGAGGAAAGTGCCTACAAAGCCGGAGCCCGGGAGGTGATGGTCATCGAGGAGAGCCTCGCCGCGGCCATCGGGGCGGATATCCCCATCTTCGAGCCCGCGGGACACATGATCTGCGACATCGGCGGGGGAACCACGGAGATCTCCGTCATTTCCCTGGGAGGCATGGTGGTGACCAACGCGATCCGCCTGGGGGGAGACGAATTTGACGAGGCCATCATCAAGCATGTCAGGAGCGTCCATAACCTCATCATCGGGGAACAGACCGCGGAACGGCTTAAAGTAGAAATAGGGAATGCCGCCCCGGACAAGACCATCGAAAAGGTCGAAATCAAGGGAACCGACGCCATTACCGGCCTTCCCCGGAGGCTTGAAATCGACTCCTCGGAGGTACGGGAGGCCCTGAAGGATCCCATTACCCAGATAATCGACGAGATCAAATCTACCCTGGGGCAAACCCCGCCGGAACTGGCGGCGGATATCGTGGAACGGGGTATCGTGATGACCGGGGGCGGTTCCCTGCTCAAGGGGCTCCCCAAGCTTGTCTCCAAAGAAACGGGGGTACCGGTGATCCTGGCGGAACACCCTCTGGACTGTGTCGCCCTGGGGGCCGGTAAATATTTTGAAAACGCCAAAGGTTTTGATAATACCCGGAGTATTTACGATAATCTAAACGGATAACGGGATGAGGATAAACGAACCGGGAAAGCGTAACAGACGTTTTACCACGGATGCTTATATTTTCATGGCCCTGGCCATCGTATCTTTTTCGGTTCTTTTAGTTTCTACCCGGAGTTTCGTGATCGTTTTTAAGGATCTGGGGCTTTCGGTCTTTTCCGGTATCCGCGGCGGGGTCCACGGCGTTTCCTCATTTTTTTCCCGGACCGTGCTTTCCATCCGGGAATTGGCCGCCCTGAGACAGGAATATGCGGAATTATCCGACCGGATGACCCGGTACGAACAGCTTGAACGGACTGCCGCGGAAATCCGCCAGGAGAACCGCCGCCTCCGGGAGCAGTTGGGGTTTTCGGAAACCTTCCGGTACCGGCATATCCCCGCGGAATTTATCGGCCGGGATCCGGATAACCTCTTTTCAGCCCTGGTTATCAATAAGGGAAAATACCACGGCATTAAAAACAATATGCCCGTCGTTGCCTTTCAGGGGGGCCTCCAGGCCCTGGTGGGCAAGGTGATCCAGACCGCGCAGTTTGAAAGCCTCGTAATGCCCCTCTACGATACCAGTTCATATGTCTCCGCCCGGTTTTCCGAATCCCGCTATGAGGGAATTGTGGAGGGGCAGGGCCGCCCCGATCTGCCCCTGGTCATGCGCTTCATTCAAAAGCTGGCCCGGGATGAGATCGGTTTCGGGGACCTGGTCGGTTCCAGCGGTCTGGGAGGGGTATTTCCTCCGGGGATCACCATCGGCAGGGTAAGCGGTATCACCTATCAGGAGTCCGAAACCTCCATGGAGGTGGAATTGACGGCGGCCATTGATTTTTACCGCCTGGAATATATCTTTGTTATCGAGGTCGAGGAGGATAGCCGAGAGACCCCGGGAAGGGAAGCTGATGGGTAAGAATGTTTTTTGGGCAGGTTTTTTTATCCTCATTGCGGTGATCCTTCAGTCCACGCTCCTTTCCCATATCAGGATATACCGGACCTATGTAAGTCCGGATTTGGCGCTGGGGATCCTGGTGTTTACCGCCTATATCAACGGGACCATGACCGGACAACTGACGGGCTTTTTTTCAGGGTTCCTGATGGACTTTATCTCCGCCGCTCCCCTGGGATTTAACGCCTTTATCAGGACCATCCTGGGGGCCGGCCTGGGGGCCATGAAGGGGACGTTTTTTCTGGACGTTTTTTTTCTTCCCATGGGCCTGTGCGCCGCTGCCACCCTGGTAAAAGCCCTGCTGTGCTTCATCCTGCATCTCCTCTTTGCCGGGGCGGTGCCGGCCTATTCCCTAGGGGAGCCCGCCTTGTGGCTGGAGTTAACCTTAAACACCCTTTCCGCCCCCCTTTTATTCGGTTTTCTTAAATTTTTTAATACCCTGCTTATAAGAAGGGAGGAACGCTAATGGCTGCTCCTATGACCCCAGGGCTTCAGGAGGAGGGGCTTCCCGAAAAACGGATTAAGGTTCTTCAGATCCTTTTTATTCTTATTATTGTGACTTACAGCGCCCGGCTTTTCAGTATGCAGATTCTCAGCGGAGAATTATACCGGTCCCGGGCCCAGGATATAGCCCGCAGGACCACGGTGATCCCCGCTCAGCGGGGGGAAATATACGACCGCAGTTTTGAGCGGCCCCTGGTTCTCAACGTCGATTCTTTCGCGGTGAGCGTTACCCCCGCGGAGGTCCCCCAGGGCAAGATCCCGGAAATCATCGAACAGCTCTCGGAGATCCTGGGGATATCGGAGGAGATCATCCAGGGGAAGATCCCCCCCCAGTACTATTACCTTTTTCAGCCTCTGGAAATAGCCTCCAATGTTGCCTATAACCGGATAGCGGTCATCGCGGAGCATATTGATACCCTCCCGGGAGTTTCCTGGCAATCCAAGCCCATCAGAAATTATCTTGAAAGCGGAAGCCTCTCCCACATCATCGGCTATGTGGGGGACATCACCAAGGATGAACTCACCATGCTCTACAACAGCGGGTATAAGCAGGGGGATGTCATCGGCAAGGCGGGAATCGAACGGCAATATGACGGGATTCTCCGGGGGAAGGACGGCCTGGAGACCCGAACCGTGGATGTCCGGGGCCGGCGTATCACCGGGGGGGCTGAGAGTATTCGGGAATCCCCGGTAACGGGGAAAAACCTGGTCCTCACCATCGACCGTTCCATCCAGGTTTTGGCGGAGCAGGCCTTGGGAACACGGATGGGCTCGGTGGTGGTCCTGCGGCCCGCCACCGGGGAGATCCTGGCCATGGTCTCCTATCCCTGGTACGATCCGACCATATTTACCCGGAACGATTCGGTGGACGAATACCAGTCCCTGATCAACGATCCCAATAAGCCCTTCCTCAACCGGGCGATCCAGTCCTCCTATCCCCCGGCATCCACCTTCAAGATCGTCATGACCACGGGGCTCCTGGCGGAAAATGCCTTTCCCCCGGAGCAGCTCGTGGATTGTCCCGGGGAAATAAGCTACGGCGACCGGCTCTGGAGATGCCATATCAGAAAACCCGGCCACGGCCGTCTCAACCTTCAACAAGCCATGGCCCAATCCTGCGATATATACTTTTGGGTGGTGGGCAGGGATCATCTGGGACTGGAACAGATTCTGGCCTATACCAACGACTTCGGTTTCGGCGAATCCACCGGCATCGACCTGCCCGGGGAGATACCCGGTTTTGTCGCCACCCCCCAATGGAAGGAGCGCCGTTTCCATGAGCGGTGGCAGGGGGGGGACACCATGAATATGTCCATCGGCCAGGGCTATACCCTGGTTACCCCCATTCAGATGGCCAATATGGTAGCCATGGTGGTCAACGACGGGGTGATCTACCGGCCCCACTTCCTCAAGGAGGTCAGGGATCCTATCTCCGGGACGGTGGAACAGACCTTCGTCCCCCAGGTTCTCCACACGAGCGAGGTGGATCCGGCGGTCTTTGAAACGGTACGCCGGAATATGCGGTCGGTGATCAGCGAAGGGACCGCCCGGTTCCCCCTGAACATACGGTCCGTGGAGATTTCCGGTAAGACCGGTACCGGGGAGGTGGGCCTCCAGGATCAGTGGCATTCCTGGTTTGCCGCCTATGCCCCCTACCGGACGGACAATCCCGACGAGCGGGTGGTGGTTTCGGTCAGCGTTGAGGCGGTCAACAAGTGGGAATGGTGGGCCCCTTATGCCTCGGCGATTATCTTTCAGGGTATTTTTGCCAATCAAAGCTATGAAGAAGCGGTGGCGGCCTTGGGACTTCAATACCTTATGCCCATCCAGGGGCGCCGGGAATAATGAAACTCCGGGATTTCCTTGAAATTGACTATGCCCTCCTGCTGGCCGCCCTGATCCTGACGGTCTTCGGCATCCTCTTTATCTATTCCTCGGGAATTACCTCCACGGGAGTCCTGGTATCCAGGGAGTATTTTCGTCAGATAATCTGGGCGATCTGCGGGTTAATTCTTGCCCTCACCCTCGCCATGATCGGCTACCGGCGCTTCTACGATTTATCAATGTATCTGTACCTGGCGACCCTGGTATTGCTGATATATACCTGCCTTTTCGGACGTCTGGTAAACGGCGCCCGGGCCTGGATAGGGATCGGTTCCTTCGGTATCCAGCCTTCGGAATTCGCCAAGATCACTACCATCCTCTTCCTGGCCCGGTATCTGGATGCTTCAAAGAGGGACCGGAACCAAATCATCCGGTTTATGGTGTCCTGCGCGATCGTCTTTGCCCCCATGGGGGTAGTGCTGATTCAGCCGGACTTTGGGACCTCCCTGGTATTTATCCCCATCCTCCTTACCATGACCTTTGTGGCGGGGATTTCCCTCCGGTATGTTGTTTTTTTAATCGCCTGCATCGGCGCCATGGGGATATTCATGACGCTGCCCCTCTGGCAGACCTATATTTTACGGAAAAGCCTGCCCTTCCTTTTGATCCTTTCCAACGGCCGTTTTCTGGGGATCATCCTTGCGGCCCTGGTTGTCATTATCATCATTGCCGTCATAGGATATAACCTCTACCAAAAGCGGTATTTCTATTGGATCGTCTACGGCACCGCCATCGTGGCCTTTTCCCTGGGGGGGGCCTTCGTATCCCATAAGGTGCTGAAGGATTACCAGATCATGCGGCTTATCGTGTTTCTGGACCCCAATATTGACCCCCGGGGGGCCGGATGGAACATCATTCAATCCATAACCGCCATCGGTTCCGGCGGCCTTCTGGGAAAAGGCTACCTTCAGGGGACCCAGAGCCATTACCGCTTCCTTCCCCAGCAAAGTACGGATTTTATCTTTTCGATTTATACCGAAGAATGGGGATTGCTGGGAGGCCTCCTGGTCTTCGCCCTTTTCCTCCTGATATGCCTCCGGCTGGTGAAGATCATGAAGTCCACCACCGACGGCTTCGGCGCCTATACCGCCGCGGGTCTGGCGGGGATGTATATTTTTCATTTTCTTATTAATGTAGGGATGACCATGGGGATCATGCCCATCACGGGGATACCCCTCCTCTTCATGTCCTATGGCGGTTCAGCCCTGATCTCCGCCATGACCGGCATCGGACTTGCCCTGAGCATTTATATCAGAAGGTTCCAGCATTCGTTATGAGTATACGCTTTGTGGAGCCCCTGGAGGAATTCGGCGCCGACCTCCTGGGGGTGGAGAAACCCGCCCGCTATGTCGGGGGGGAGTACGGCGCCGTTACCCGGAAGGATGCGGCCTTCCGTACGGCCATCGCCTTTCCGGACCTCTACGAAATCGGCATGTCCAACCAGGCCCTGAAGATCCTCTATAAGGGGCTGAACCGGCTCCCGGGGGTCTTCTGCGACCGGGCTTTTACCCCGGCCCCGGATTTTGAAGCCCTGCTCCGGGAGCGGGGGATTCCCCTCTACGGCCTGGATACGGGAATCGCCTTGGGATGTCTGGACCTGCTCTGCTTCACCCTGGGCTATGAGTTGGGCATTACCGGAGTCCTCACCATCCTGGAGGCCGCCCATATCCCCCTCCGCGCTTCGGAACGGGGGGAGGGGGCCCCCCTGATTATCATGGGGGGGCCCTGCGTTTCCAATCCCCGGCCGTATGAGGCCTTTATCGACGCTTTCTGGATCGGCGAGGCCGAGGCCGGCTTCTTTGAACTGGTCGAAGGGCTGGCGGCCCTGAAAGGAGCGGGGGAGGGGAGGGGAGGGCTCCTCTCCCGGCTGGCGGCCCATCCCCATATATGGCTGCGGGGTAAGGCCCGATCCCGCCGGGCGGTGGACAGCGCCTTTGCCCAAAGGCCGCCGGACCCGGCGGTTTTTCCCGTGCCCAGCATGAAAATCGTGCAGCACCACGGCGTAGTGGAACTCATGCGGGGCTGTCCCAACGGCTGCCGTTTCTGCCATGCCGGATATTGGTACCGCCCCATGCGCCAGAAATCCGCGGATACGGTCCGGGAGGAAATCGCCGCCCTGATCGAGACGGGGGGCTTCCGGGAGATAAGCCTTTCCTCCCTATCCACCGGGGACTACCGGCACATCGACGATCTGGCCGCATCCCTCAACGCCGCCTATGCATCCCGGCATATCTCCTTCCAGCTTCCCTCACTCAGGGTTTCCACCTTCTCCCTGCCCCTGCTGGAAGCGGTCTCGGAGGTCCGTAAGAGCGGCCTGACCTTTGCGGTAGAAACGCCGACAGATGCCTGGCAGCTTTCGATCAACAAGGAGGTGAGCCGGGATCAGGTGGTTTCCATACTCCGGGAGGCCAAGAAGCAGGGCTGGCGGGGGGCAAAATTTTACTTCATGGTGGGCCTCCCCCTCCCCCTTGAGGGCGGCGGGGTCTCTGCCGGCGTCAGCGAGGAGGAGGAGATTGTCGACTTCATCATGGATGTTGCGGCCCGGACGGGAATGCACTTTCATATCAATGCGGGCGCCTTTATCCCCAAGCCCCACACCCCCTACCAGTGGGCCCCCCAGATCAGCGAAACCGAGGCCCGCAGGAAGCTCGATTTTATCCGTTCCCGGCTGAAAGCCCGGGGCCACAAAGTCGGTATCCAGGACCCCTTTGTTTCAACCCTGGAGGGAATCATCTCCCGGGGGGACGAGCGGGTAGGGGAATTGATCGAAGCCGCCTACCGTCAGGGCTGCCGCCTGGATGCCTGGACCGAATACTTTCAGCGGGAGCGCTGGGCGTTCCTCATCGAACGGTACCGGTCCCTGGGGGAGGAGAGCCTCCGGGCCCGGGAGATCGGATCGGCCCTTCCCTGGGACTGTATTGACGCCGGTGTTACCGGCGCCTTCCTGGCCGGGGAAGGGGAAAAATCCCTGACCAGAGAAATTACTTCACCATGTATCGATAATTGTACACATCCCTGTGGTAATTGTCGCAAGGATAGTAAGATTGTAAAAAATAATATACATCATGAAGTAATTTCTCATCATACTCCCGAAGAACCCGAAACCCCGCATCCATACCGGCCGTCCATCCCCGACACCCACCGGATCCTCTTTTCCTTTTCCAAGACCGGAAAAGCGGTATTTCTTCCCCATCTTGGGGTTATCGAGATCTTCTCCATGGCCTTTATCCGCTCGGGCATCCCCGTCCTCTTTACCGGGGGCTTCAACCCCCTCCCCAGGCTCGACTTCGCTTCCCCCCTGGCCATGGGCATCACCGGGGAAGGGGAGATTGCGAGCCTGGACACCACCGTTCCCTTTGAGGCGGAACGCTTCCAAGCCGCCCTCAAGGGGGCTCTTCCCCAGGGCTTTTCCGTCACCGGCGCGGTAAACATCTTCATCCCCGGGGGCGTTAAGAAACATTCCCTGGCATCGTTACTCTGGGGCTATGAATACGAAACCGCTTTCCGGGAGGTTCCGGACCTGGTGAAGGCAAAGGACGAGAAGGCCTACCGCCTTGCGCAAAAGAGCCTCTATGGACAGCGGCGGAAGTCCGTCCTGGCCCGGGCTTCCGCCGGGGAAGATCGGGGCGCATGCTACTTTACGGTCTACCGCAGCCTTTACGGCTCTTGAGGGACCCCAGAAAAAGACTTTGGTGGGGGCTTCTTGTCAAAGACCGCCGTCAGGCAGCCCCGGCCGTCCGGGCTTTTCCGTATATTATGGTAGACAGAATATACATTATGAATAGTAAAAACGGCACGATTTTATCATCCCCACGCGCTCCGATAAACCAAAACAATTCACCCCAACTTCTTTTAAGAGGAAGCAGTGGAAGAATTGGGCAGCAGAAAAACCCCGAGCCAGGTCGGTTTACTGTAGACGGGGGAATAATTACCGTCTACCCCATAGGCAACCACATACATATTAATATAAACATACCGGGGTCCTGAAATACCGCTCTTATCCTGGACATCCGCGTTTCTGTTGGCATTGGCGTTTTGGCTGTTACTTAAATCCGTCGTATTCACAAAGAAACGATCCTCTGCCGATAGGTCGGACATCGAATATGACCGGTACAGATAATGGGATACCGTGGAATTGTTTAGGTTAATCAATACCGGATATGTATTGGTTTCAGCGAAATCAATGGCAAAGCTTCCGGAGTCTAAGGTATAATTATCCTCAAAATCAAGGGTATAATACTGCCTGCCGCTCAAAAAGCTCCCGATGTTCGTGGAGGTTGAAGAGGTGGAAGTCTTATCGGTATAGGGTAAGATTGCCGAATAGTCGCTGGATAAATTCGCATTTATAGTCGACAGTTGGCCGGACCCGATGGTACTCAACACCATCCTGTCGGAAATATACAGACGATAGAAAATCTCATAATTGAGAAAGTAGTCGCCCCCCTGGCTCGGGAGGTTCATCGTTACCTGGTTATTTAAAATAGGATTAACTCCCTCGTCGGGTACATCCCGGAGATAAGGATAGTCGTCAATACCACAGGTATCCAGGAACAGCGTTATCCCTATCCCAATAATAAGAAAAACAAACTTCCGCAACGTAAACAACATGGTCCGCTTCATTCCCTACCTCCTCTCCTTGGCCCCTCCCCTCCCCTTTCGGGGAGCTAATTTCCGGCCTCCCGGATCGTCAGGGCGATGATCCGGTTCTGGGCTAATTTTGCCCATTCAGTTTCATGCGGCCAGGCGCTTATCAGCTTCCGGTATGACTCCAGGGCAGCCTCGTCGTTGCCCCGGGTTTCCTCAATGCGGCCTATGGCGAACTGAGCCCGGTGGGCGGCGGGAAACTCAGGATAGCCGGCACATTCGGCATAGAGGCTTACGGCACGGTCCAGGGCAGGAGGAAGGGCCTGTTCCTCCGCAGCCGCCGCGGCATTGTAGAGGGAGACCGGGGCGAGGTAGATTTTAGGCGCCCGCCGGGCTGCCGCGGTATAGGCTGCTTCCGCCTCGGCCCACTGTTTCAGATCCCCGTATATGGTTCCCAGGAGGGCATAGGCCCGGGCCCCCGCATAGGAAGCGTTCTTTGCGGCAAAGGCGCTCAGTTCATCCAGCAGGGGCTGAACATCCTCCGGGGACGGAAGGGCCTCCCCCTCCCCTGCCGGGGCTTCGGCGATATCGGATTCCGACGGAACGGGCTCCGCCGAAAGCTCCTCCTCCGGAGTTTCCTTCAACGAAACTTCTTCCTTGGGGGCCGCGGCTGCCGCCGCGTCCTTCTTCAAGGCATCGTACTGCTTGACGAAGCCCTCCACGGCGGTGATGGCCTTGAGCCTGAGGGAGTCCCGAATACTCAGGCCCGCGATAAAGGCGATAAGGAGGATCACGATCCCCAGGGTTACCATCCAGAGTACCCTGCGGTTCCTCTGAATAAAGCCCACCAGTTTATCGCTTATTCCCCCATCTTTTTCATTATTTCCGGTATTCGCTGCCATGACAAAATTACTCCTTTGGATGATTACTGATATTTAATTCTTTAATGAGCCGGGACAGGTAGGTCCGCTGAATATCCAGGACCTTGGCGGTCTCGGTTTGGTTCCACCGGTTTTCTTCCAGGGCCTTCCGTATGAAATGGGTCTTAAAGAGGTTGATCGCGGTTTTGAGATTCCGGCCCCTCCCCTCCCCTGTTTCCGGTGCGTCCAGGCCGGTATGGGGAAAAACCGCGATCTTCTCTATCCAGCGGCCCTTTCCAACCACACAGGCCCGTTCCACCGCGTTCTCCAATTCCCGGATATTTCCCGGCCAGGAATAGGATAACATCGCCTCCATGGCCTCATTGGAAAAGCCGTCGAAATATTTGTCTGCCTTCCGGGCGCTCTTTTTAAGGAAAAACGCCGCCAGTTCCGGAATATCCTCAGGACGCTGCCGCAGGGGCGGAATATAGAGGGGAAGCACGTTGAGCCGGTAGTAGAGATCATTGCGGAATTCCCCCTTCTCCACCAGAAGCTCAATATTCTTATTGGTGGCCGCCAGGATCCGCACATTCACCGTCACCGAAACATCGGAACCGACCTTTTCAAAGGTCTTTTCCTGGATTACCCGTAGCAGCTTTGCCTGTAAAGGCAGGGGGAGATCCCCAATCTCGTCGAGGAATATGGTTCCCCCGTCGGCCATTTCAAACCGCCCCCGCCGGGTCGCCACCGCGCTGGTAAAGGCCCCCTTGACATGGCCGAAGAGTTCGCTCTCCAGGAGCCCCTCGGGCAGGGCCGCGCAGTTCACCCGGATAAAGGGCTGCCGGCTCCGGGGACTACGGAGGTGGATCTGCTCGGCAAAAATCTCCTTCCCGACCCCGCTCTCCCCCAGGATAAACACCGATGAATCGGTCCTTGCTATCCGGTCGATGATCTCCAGTTTTTCCAGGATGAGAGGACTCTTGGCCACCAGGGTATGATAGCCCTGATCCGTGGTAATCCGGTCCTGGAGTGCCTGGATCTCACTGCGGGCCAGTTCAAAACTCCGGGCGTTCTGGATGGCGATGGCCGCCTGGTTGGAAAATATTTGAAGCCATTCGAGGTCGTCCCGGGAAAAAAAATTCCCCCCCTGTTTGTTGATGAGTTCAATCACCCCGATACATTCGTCTTTCATCCGCAGGGGAACCGCCATCATGGTATTACAGGAATATCCCCTGAGTTCGGCGCTGATCATCAGGTCCTGCCGCTCCTTTATGACATCGTTGACGATGACGGGCTCATTGTGCACCGCGACCCATCCGGCAATCCCCTCCCCCAGTTTTATGGCGCCATCTTTGCCGACCGCGTCCTTTGAGCCTAAGGAGACCTCAAAGTAAAGTTCCTCCGCGGCCCGGTTTACCAGGAGCAGGCTTGCAGCCTCCCCTTCACAAAGCCGGGCGGCGGATCCGAGGATCTCCGTCAAGAGGGAATGGACATCCGAATAATTCGAATTGATAAGCGTATTAATCTCTATCAACGTATTGAATTTCCGGACGTCTATCGCGGACAACATAGGGCTTGGGGTCTTCTAACTGCTACCCTTAGACTTCAAAAAATCTCCAAGGGTATATTTGGAGTCCGAGGACTCCTCCGCCGCCATATACCGGGAAAGTTCATCCCGCTGAACTTTCTTCTGATAATCCCGAATGGAGAA
>JAITRV010000132.1 GCA_031288215.1 Spirochaetaceae bacterium
GCGGACTTTGCGGACATAACCCTCTCTTTCGCGGGGGCCAAGTTTCCCCGGACCCTTATCCGCTACTTTACCGGGGTCAGGAAGTACCGGGTGGTGGAGGTGGAGGGGGGGATCTACGAGGTTCGGGGGGATTATCTGCCGATCCAGCTTATCGAGACGAAGAAACTGAGCCGGGGGAATAATCAGTGGCTGAAAGACCTGGCCCGGGACTTGGAACGGGAGGAAATGAGGAGTATGCTACAGGAAGGGGAACGGAGGAAGGAAGAAACGCCCCTGGATGCGTATCTTGATGTGTTGGTTCGAGCGAATCTCAATATTTTTGAGGAGGTATACAAGATGCCGAATAAACGACTCCGTCTGGAAGATGTCCTGGAGGAACTTGGTATAGCCGCCCGATTTGAAGAAAAGGGCAGGGAGGAAGAAAGGCAGGAGATAGCCCGGCGGCTGCTGAAAAAGGGCTGGAGCATTGAGGAGGTGGCGGAAACTACCGGCTTGGACGCCGGAAAAGTTCGAGGGGTGGCGGCGCCGCGGAAGGCTGCCCGTAAAACTCGCCGCTCCCCCGCATAGGCTTCAGGGCGTATTGACGCTTTTTCCCGGAAATGCTAAGCTTAACGAGGTCGGCGTAATCTTTTCCTGCCGATGCGGATCTGTTTATAGATGAGGTATCAATTTATGGCTTCCAAGGGAAGAACACCGTCAAGTCAACCGGACCATTCCTCCAGGGATGAATTTATCCGCCGTTTTAAGGCGAACCCCTTTATTTTTATCGGAACCATCGTCATCTTAGTGATCGTCATTGTCGCTTTTGTGCTGGTTCCGGCCATCGTCCCCAATGCGGAGGGTTTCGTGGATTTGACCTTCGGCTCCTATGACAAGGTCCCTATTGCCTATGTCAGGGGGAATTATTTTGCCCAGGTCCAGTCCAGCTATGCCCAATATATGCAGTCCGCCATATCCGGGAACATCCAATCCCTGTCCCAGCAGATATGGCGCACCGCCTTTGAGGAAACGGTGGTCCGTACCGCCATGCTCCAGGAGATGAAGCAGGCCGGTTACGAGGCTCCTCCGGGCCTGGTGGATGAGGAAGTGGCCAAAATCCCCGAATTCCAGGAAAACGGCCAGTTCTCCGCGGCCCGGTACCGGCGGCTTGACCGGACCACCCAGTTGTCGGTATGGAAGGATGTCCGGGATTCGATGATCATCAACCGCTATAGCGCCGATTTAGCGGGGCTGCGGCAGTCCTCCCGGGAAGGGCCTTTTATCAGCGCCATGGCTTCGACGGAACGGAGCTTCGATATGGCGGTGTTCCCCCTCAGTTCCTACCCGGTCTCGGAGATAAGCGCCTTTGCCCGGGATAACGCGGAACTCTTTACCAGTCTCCGGCTTTCCAAGATAACGGTATCTTCCGGCGAGCGGGAAATCCGCCAGATTCTGAGCGCGGTCCAGGATGGGAGTCAGAGCTTTGAGGAAGCCGCCCGGCTCCATTCCCAGGATGCCTATGCCGAAAGCGGCGGGGATATCGGCCTCAGACTGGCCTACGAGCTTGCCCAGGAGATTCCGGACAACGCCGAGCGGGAGGCGGTGCTGACCCTGACCAAGGGCAGCCTCAGCCCTGTCGTGAAGGTTCCTACCGGCTGGGCCTTCTACCGGGCCGAGGAGGACCCCCTTCCGGCGGATCTTGAGGATTCCTCCATGGTGGAAAAGGTCCGTACCTATCTGGTCGAATTTGAACGGGGCCGTATGGATGACTGGCTTATCGCCGAGGCGGAAAGCTTCATCACCGCGGCAAAGGAACGGGGCTTTAACGCCGCAATCGAAGAAAAGAGCCTTACCAAGCGGAATTTCGGCCCGGTGCCCATGAATTACGGCGACGTGATGCTCTTCAAATCCCTGTCCTCCGGTTCCGTTTCCGAACTTTCCGGGGCGGTGAGCAACGAGAATTTCTGGCGGATAGCCTTCTCCACCCCCCTCATGAGCCCTTCCTCCCCCCAGATCATCGGGGATAACGCCCTGGTGTTATTTCCCCTGGAAGAGACCGGCGCGGAGGAAAGCGCCCTGGAGAGTATCGATTCTTCCTATTCCTCCTATTGGGTCAATAACACCATGAACCAGAGCATCCGGACCAGTTTTCTTCAGAGTAAAAAACTGAAGGATAATTTTTATGAAACCTACAGCAAGTATTTCCAGCCCCTTTGATTGTGTGCGTGATTGCGTGATCAATGAGTGATGAGACGCCCCGGCAGCTTGAAGGCCGCCGGGGGCTGTATGTTTCCTACAGGGGAAAGACCCTTCTTTCCCGGATAGATTCCATCGGTCAAGGGGAACGGGCCGCCGCCGCCTGCCCCAAATCGAAGCGGACCCTGTATCTCTGCCCTTCCCCCCTCTACGGCTACGGCCTGGCCCTGTTCCTCGGCGATCTGGACGAGGGCTCGGCGGTCCTCTGCGTGGAGGCGGACGAACAGCTCCTCGCGCTCTCCCGTCGGGCCCTGGGGGGCCTCCTGGCGGACCCCCGGCTGGTCCTGGCAGCGGCGGCGGGGGAGGAGGAGCTTTGCGCCTTGGTACGGGACACCTGGGGGGCCCGCCGCTTCCGCCGCCTGGAGACCCTCCGCCTGACCGGGGGCTGGCAGCTTTTCCCCGCCCGCTACGAGGCCCTGGCGGCGGCCCTCCGGCGGAGCATCACCGCGGACTGGAGCAACGCCATGACCCTGGTGAAGCTGGGCCGCCGCTATGCCCGCAACGCCCTGCGGAACCTCGCCCTGATCCCCTCGGCTCCCTCCGTGGGGGCCTTTTTTGGGGCCCCCTTCGGCTCCGAGACGGTATTGGTCCTGGGGGCGGGGCCTTCCCTGGACGGCCTCCTGGAGGGCCTTTGCGGCGCCTTCGGAGAGGCCCTTTCAGGGCCCGACCTCTCAGGGCCCGGCCTGGGGAAGATCGCCGGGCGCTCGAATGCCGCAAAGCGGCATTTCCGGATCATCGCCGTGGACACCGCCCTTCCCCCCCTGCTGGACCGGAACATCCGGCCCGACCTGGTCGTTGCCCTGGAATGTCAGCACTGGAACCTTCGGGACTTCATCGGCGCCGCCCCCCGGAAGATCCCGGCGGCCATGGACCTTTCCGCCCTCCCCGCCACCGCCGGGGCCCTGGGGGGGCCGGTCTACCTCTTCGCAACCCCCTGGACGGACCTGGCCCTGTTTCGGCGGCTCTCCGCCGCGGCCCTCCTCCCCTGCGCCGTCCCCCCCCTGGGTTCCGTGGGCCTCACCGCCGTCGCCCTGGCCTGCCGCCTGAGCCGGGGAACCATCCTCACCGGCGGCCTGGACTTCTCCTTCACCCTGGACGCCTACCACGCCCGGGGCACCGCCGGCCACCGGGACCGGCTGCGGGAGCAGGACCGCTTCCACGGCGTCATCAACGCGGCGGCGGCCTTCCGCCGGGGGTCCTTCCCGGCCCGCTCAAAGACCGGGGCCCCGGTACGGAGCGACCCGGCGATGACGGCCTACCGGGACCTCTTTGAAGGGGAATTCGCCCGGGGAGGCCGGGTCCGGGACATCGCCGGGCCGGGGCTTCCCCTGGGAGTCCCGGTCCTTTCCCTGGCCGAGGCCCTGGCCTGCCTCCGGGAGGCGGAGGGGACCGGGGAGGCCGCCGCCCTTCCGTCACCGGAGAACGCCCCGGGACCGGCGGAGACTTGCGCCTTTGTCCGGGGGGAACGGGACGCCCTGATCCGCCTGCGGGACATCCTCACCGGGGATGTCCCCCCGCCGCCCCCGGACCGCTTCGAGGCGCTGCTGGACGAGGCGGACTTTCTCTGGGCCCATTTCCCCGACTGCGCCGCCACCGGCGGCCGCCGGCCGGCCGCCACGGACCGCTCCTTCCTCAAGCGGGTCCGGGTGGAGATAGACCCCTTTATCGCCCTTCTGGACCGGGTTTTGGGGGAACTGGGGGCGGAGTCAGGGCATCCCCGAATTAGTGCCAGTCGATGATTTCATCAATCTGCCGGTCGCTTAACTCATACAGAAAAAACCGGCGGTAGAAAGACCGTATCTCATCGCTTAATCGATCCCTGCTCATCACCTGGGGATAGAGTTTATACATGGTCCAGAAAATCGTCAGCGGTTGTTCCACGGTACGGTTTCCCCATACATGGGCCACGGTGGGGATGATAGCGTACGCCTTGTTTTTGACGGCGGCGATGCCGGCAAAACGGGTGTCCTTTTCTATTTCGGCAATCTGGTCCGCGGCGGTGAGTATCATCGCGTCGGGATTCCATTTGAGCACATCCTCTATCGTGTAGGTGAAGGTTTCCTCTTTCCTGCCGTTGTTGGTAACGCTGGTGCCGCCGGCCTGGGTAATCCACCATTCGGCGATCCGGTGGGGCTGGGTCAGGGTGGGAACGCTGCCATAGATGACGGTTTTCCTGTTCGTGATACTCCCGGCCAACTGCCGCGCGAGGGCGATCTTTTCATCAAAATAGCTGATATATGCGGCGGCGGTTTCCTGTTTGTTGAGTATTTCTCCCATGAGGTTGACGGCGGTTTTTACATCATCAACATCCGCCCACGCAAGGTATACCGCGGCAATGCCGTTTCGATCCAGCAATTCAGCGGTCTCTTTCGTCATCGTAAAACATATATCCGGCGCCGTCTGTAAGATGGTCTCAATCTGCACTTCCCGGTTCACCTCGAAAAGCGGAGCGCCTTTGATTTGCGGCGCGAACTCGTATTGCATCTTCCAGTTGTCGTTTCTCGTAAAGTTTGAGGGCATCTCGTTACAGAGCTCCGCGCCTGAGCCCATCAGTTCCACGAAGGCGTTCAGTACCCCTACCGATCCCAGGGTACCGATCTTTTTTATGTGGGCGGGGATTGTTACGGTGCGGCCCGCCATATCGGTTACCGTGCGGGCCGCCTGATCCGGCGTCCGGGGCGCGGCGTCCTGTCTGCCGACGCAAAAGCCCCAAGACGCAACCTGCAAACAAACAAATACAACGAAAAGTCTCTTCATAAAAATCTCCTTCTTTATTCTTCATTCTTCCATTCTTGGAATGCATACTTTCTGTCCGGTATCAACCGTGGATACCCGTACCGGCGTCCGGTATAGTTCGCTTAAATTCTCACTCGTAATGGTTTGCTCCGGGGGGCCCCGGGCGAATAGGAAACCGTCCCGCA
Organism: Spirochaetaceae bacterium; assembly: GCA_031288215.1. Lineage (GTDB taxonomy): Bacteria > Spirochaetota > Spirochaetia > Treponematales > Breznakiellaceae > JAIRMO01. Next base: position 5,157 of record JAITRV010000132.1, read on the forward strand.
TCAGCGCCGTCGTATTGCACACCCAGAACGCGTGATCAGGAAAATGAGAGGTCATGCATATCCCGTAGCCCCGGCCGGCCAAATTCTTTGCCACCCGCAGGGTCTTTACCTGGTTGCCATAATCAAGGTTTGCGGTGGGCTCATCCATCACCAGCACCTTCGCCTGCTGGGCCAGCGCCCGGGCGATCAGCACCAGTTGCCGTTCTCCGCCGCTCAATTCCTGAAAAAGCCGCCGCTCCAGGCTGAGGATGCCAAGCATGCCCATCGCTTCCCGGGCCGTCTCCCGGTCCTTTCTGCCGGGAGCCGTCCCGCCCTTCAAATGCGCGATGCGCCCCATCAAAACCACCTCCCCCGCTTCGTAGGGAAAGGTGAGGCCCGAAGACTGGGGCACATAGGCCAGCCGCCGCGCCCGTTCCCGGGCGGAAAGTTTTGAGCAATCCCGGCCTTCAACCAGCACGGAACCGCTTTTCGGCGGTAAAAGGCCCAAAAGACAGCGGAGCAGCGTTGTTTTTCCGGTACCGTTCGGGCCCAGGATGCACAGGATATCGCCCTGCCGGACCTGAAAAGAAATGTTTTTCAAGATACTGCTGCCGGAACGGTAGTGGAAACATACATCCCTCACCTCAAGCATCAGGACCATCCTTTGCGGATCCGCGACAGCAGCGCCACAAAGACCGGCGTTCCCACCAGGGCGGTGAGTACGCCAAGGGGCAGGTCCACCCCCTCAATACCGCGGACGGCGTCGTCAATCAGCAGGAGAAAACTCCCGCCAATGAGGAGCGACATAAGGGAGAGCCGGGAGAAGCTCGCCCCTACCAGCATGCGCGCGACATGGGGGACGACCAGGCCGACCCAGCCGATGATGCCGCAGATACTCACCGAAGAAACCGTCATCAGGGTCGATGACACGATAACCGCGGCTTTCACCACCGGCACATTCACGCCCATCGCGGCGGCTTCGTCCTCACCGGCGGACAGGGCGTCAATGTGATAGCGGAAGAAAAAAAGCAGGCCGCAGGAAACCGCCATCGCGGGCAGCATGAAGAACACCTCCCGTCCGGCGGCGCGCCCCAGGCTTCCCATGAGCCAGAAGGTGATCGAGGGGAGGGCGTTTTCGGTGTCCGCAAGGGTTTTGATGATGGAAAGCAGCGCCTGAAACAGGCTGGAAACGACAATGCCCGCCAGAATCAGTATGGTGATCTCCTGCCGCCCGAACAGATAACTTATCCCCCATGAAACAAGCACGGCGGTGATGCCAAACACAAACGCGCAGAGCTGAATTTCCCACCAGGAAGCGCGGTAAATCATCGCAAGGGCCGCGCCGAAACCCGCGCCGGCGGAGACGCCGAGGATGTCCGGTGAAACCATCGGGTTCTTGAACAGGGTTTGATAAGACGCGCCTGAAAGGGACAACGCGCCGCCCACCATAATCGCAAGCAGTATCCGCGGCAGCCGTACCCGTAATATCACGGTTTCAATCGTCTGGTCCCAGTAAGGAAGCGCCCGGGTCAGCCTTGACAACAGGATATCGACAATGGTTTTAAGCGGTATGCCGTAGCGGCCTACGAGGAAGGAGGCGAGGAACCCCGCCAGCATCACAGCGGAAAAGGCAATCGCTTTTCCGGCAAAGGCGGCGCTCCGGTTTCCGGTCATCCGGTTCTTCCCCGACGAATGATCAAACGCTCGGCAAATTTTCCAAAGAAGTGATACCCGGAACCGGCCTCGCCGATCACATCCAGAAGCTCGTCAGGCTTGGTAACCATGACGCCGCCCATACAGGATACGCCGTGAGAAAAGAACGAATCAGGCAGCATACTCGCCGTGGGTCCGGCAACGAAGATCCCGGCATCTTTTCGCGCCAGGGCCAGCAGCCCAAGCAGGGTCCCGTTGAGAATGGTTGCGCCGGTGATCACCAGAATATCCGCTTGGGGAACGACCTCCGGCGCCCGCTCAGGCGGCAGGTAGAAAGGCATTTCCCGCGGCTTGAGGGTCGAAACGTCCTGTTCAAGCACCCTGAACTCAGCGCCGGCGGCGAGGAGCTTTTTCAGCAGGGGGACCAGCGCGCCCACGACGACGGTTTTTTGCCCTGGTTTAAGGTCAATCACGTCAAAGGCGTCGACCCCGGTTTCAAGGCTATAAGAGCCGCGCTCGATGCCGGATTTCCAACAGGAAGCGCTGAGGGCATTGAGGGCCGCGATGGCAAGGGTCCTCCGCAGGATATTTTCATGGAACAGATCTTCCAGGCAGGCGCGCGCCGGCCTATCCCGCAGACTGCCGGAGAGCGGCATCGCCTTTGCTTCACTCGGACAACACACCGCCTGGGGTATGTCTTTGACGGGCGTGAAACAAAGCCCCCCTGATCCGTCGCTGAGCTTTACGCCGGTAAAAAACAGCCCCAGCACGGCCCGTTCGAGCGTTAGGGCATCCAGGGCATCGCCGAGAAACCCCTCAATCCGCGCCGCCGTCTCGCGCAAAAGGATGTTGTCCATATCATACACCCGCGCCTTCATCGCGGGGGATATCTTCCGGCGCGCACAACAGTTCCGCCTGAACCCGGTCTCCCTCCCGATAAGAAACCCCGGAGCCGCGATAACACATCGCGTGTGAGCAGGCGATCATCTCGGCCCTGGTCCTGCCGCCGCCGAATGCCGAATATGCCCGGTAGCCGTCCTTGGTCAGGGTAACATGGAGCCGTTCACAAAAATCAAAGGGACGCGCCGGATATTCGCCGGTCAAAACAACCTCGATCATATGGGGCATGGCAAAAGGCCGGCCAAGAAGCGCCCGGACAGCATCGCGCAGATAAAGTTCCGCGGCAAGCTGCGCTCCAAAAGGCGGACCGGGGATACCAAACACCGGTTTTCCGCGCACCATCGCCAGGCTCGTATGCTTGCCGGGGCCGTGTCCCAACTCGTGAACGATGATATGGCCCATCTTTTCAAGGACATCCATCGTGTAATCTTCGCTGCCTTTGGAAGAACCGGCGATGATTATCGCCATGTCCGCCTGCGTTACGGCTTCTTCAAGGGCTTTCGATATGGCGTCAAAATCATCGGTTACGATAGGCTTGAGCAGCGGAATCGCTCCCCACCGGGCTAAAAAGGCCGCCAACATATGGCTGTTTGAATCAACCGCTTTCCCCGGCGGCAGCTTGCCGGTAACCGGTACCAACTCGTGTCCGGTGGGCAGGATCGAGACGGTGGGTTTCGACCGTACCGGTACCTCCTGAACGCCCCCTGACGCAAAAAGGCCGATATGCGCCGGCGTGATTTTAGTCCCCGCCGGGATGAGCGTTTCACCACGCCGCATCTGTTCGCCCGGTTTTACCACCCCCGCGCCTCTTTGGGCGGGCGTCTTTCGTATGATCAGCTTACCCTCGGCGTCAAAATCAATGCCTTCAACCGGGATAACCGTATCATACCCTTCGGGAATCATCACGCCGGTATTACAGAACACAAATTCCCGTCCTTCTATCCATCCGCCGGTATCGGGATTTCCTTTTTCAAAGTCCGAATAGCGTACCCCAATGCTGTCCATGCTGCTCGCGGGACGATTGGGAAGCTCGTTCCGCGAAAAAACATCCTCCGCGCATATCCGGTCTATGCTTTCCGTAAAAGGTACTTGTTCCGTTTTTTCCAGGGGTTTTATGTGCGTTCCGATCAGCGCGGTCATTTCATGGCGGCGAGGCATCGATTCAGGTTCACGGTATTTTCGGTACATGAAACACTCCTCATGAAAATTCAGCAAGCGAATATTATGGTAACATCATTCGATTGCGTTGTCAAGCCGCCGTTGCGCCACACAGGGTTCCTGCATTTACTCAAAAAAATCAAGGTACCAAGACGATTATCTCATAAAAAAGCATGAAAAAAAGTAAATGCGGGAGCCCTGACGGTTATCGGGGATGGATGCTGTAGCCGGCGGTTGCGGGTTTTTTATCTTTCGGGTATGCTGAGAAAGGAGTGTAATGTGAACGAACGGCTTGACTCGTTATTACAACGGTACAAAGAGCTGTCCCTTTTGATAGAGGACCCCGAACTGGTGAGGGATCAGCGGAAATACCGGGATACCATGCGGGAATATTCCCAGCTCGGCGAAATAGCCACCGCCCGGGGGAAGATCGAGGATTTCTCCCGCCAGTTGGAGGAGACCCGGGCCCTGATCCAGAGCGAGGAGGATCAGGAGATGCGGGAACTGGCCCGGGAAGAGGGGCGGGAACTGGAACAGCAGATCAGGGACGCCGAGGACCGGCTGAAATTCCTCCTCAT
>JAITRV010000154.1 GCA_031288215.1 Spirochaetaceae bacterium
AAAAAACCGGTAATGTTCTAGACTTATTATTATAGATGCGGATATACTATAGCGAAACCTTTATGAGGGGGAAATTTATGGTAGCAATAGCATTAACATGTCCGTTTTGCGGAAGTGAAGATGTCCGCTCCTATGGCACTGCAAACGGTAAAAAGCGGTATGCCTGTAATAATCCGGCATGTTCCCATAAAACATTTTACGCTCAGTACAGTTATAACGATAAATTAGCGTTTTATGAAATTGTGCGGTATGATCTCTTCATGGCTAGGATTTTATAATTCATTGTACCACAAAGAATTAACGACATTTTTCCATCATACATTGTGAATCACCTCCGAAATTTGAACTACGAACCACACGGACAAACGCATGAATCTCAAACAACAAGTCCGTGAGGGTCCGTGGTTTTTCTTCTTTTTTTGAGTAAATGCAGGAGCCCTGCGGGAAATAGACGCGATGGATTGACATCCCGCTTTCCCCGGGGCTACAATGGGGCCATGAAGAAATCCGCGTTCCCCATAGGCGCCTTATGCCTCCTCCTCCTTTCCTCCTGTTTCGGGGGGGATGAGCTTTCGCAAGAAGATATCGACGCCCTGCCCGCCGAGGGTATCGGGCAAATTCTGGAGAAAACCCTGACCAAGCCCTGGCGGGGGGAGGAATTTATCCCCGGCAGGGTCGCCGGAACCTGGCACGACGTGATGACCACCGAACCCAAGAGCTTTAACGTCCTGATGGCCGAACAGGACAGCGCCACCGCTTCGGTGGTGAGAAGCACCCTGGACTATCTGGTGGAGTACGATGTGGTTAAACGGGAATGGAAAGGCCGCTGCGCCTCCTTTGAGATCCGATCCGACGAAGAAGCGGGGACCCTGGACCTCGTCTATACCCTCCGGGACGACCTTTACTGGAGCTATTACGGTTCTGACCGGAAGGTCCCGGTCACCAGCGACGACGTGATCTTCTGGTACAACGAGATCGAGGGAGATCCCGCCTTCAACAGTTCCGGTTACAACGGCCAGTTCCTCATGATGGAGGACGGAACCGAGGCCCATATCGACATAGAACGCCTCGACGCCAAGCGCTTCGTGTTTCATTTTCCCCGGATCGTGGCGGAACCCCTCCTGTCCACCAACCAGCCTATCGCCCCCCGGCTGGATTATGAGGATGCCAAGCGGGAACGGGGGCTCCAGGGGGTGCTGGATCTCTTCAGCGTGGACACCGACCCCAAAAAGATCCCCTCCATGGGAAGATGGTTCATCACCGAGTACAGTCCGGGGCAGCGGCTGGTATTCACCCGGAATCCTCATTACTGGGAGCGGGACCTGAACGGGGTTTCCCTCCCCTATATCGAGGAAGAGATCATCCGGATAATCCCCGATGAAAACACCCGGTTCCTCCTGTTCAAGGAGGGGGAGGTCGAAGCCTATTCCCCCCGGCCGGAGGATCTGGATGAACTGGTGAACAAAACCGGCGCGGATTATACGGTCTTCAACGCCGAGGGGAGCCTCAACGCGTCCTTCTGGGCCTTTAACCAGAACCCGGTACACCGGGATACCCCCCGGTACGAATGGTTCACCCGGAAGGAATTCCGCCAGGCCATGAGCTGCCTCCTGAACCGGGACCGGATAGCCGCCCAGGTGTACCGGGGGCTTGCGGAGCCGAAATACGATTTCTTCCCCGATCCGAATCCCTATTACAACCCGGATATTACCCTGGAGTACCGTTACGATCCCCAGCGGGCCCTTGCCTTGCTGGAATCCATCGGGATGAAGCGGGACCCCGCGGGGACCCTGCGGGACGAAAAGGATCGGCCCGTAAGCTTCGATCTGACGATCCGTTCCGAAAGCGTGGTCAATTCCGACATCGCGTCGATCATCATGACGGAACTCTCCGCGGTCGGTATCAAGGTGAATATCCGGACCGTGGATTTTCAGAAGCTGGTGGAACAGCTCTTTACGACCTTTGACTGGCAGTCCACGTTGATGGGCTTTTCGGGGGTCACTATCTTCCCCACCCAGGGAAGCAACGTGTGGCCCTCCGACGGCAACCTCCACATCTGGTATCCCCTGCAGGAGTCTCCCGCCACCGAATGGGAGGCCCGGATCGATTTCCTGTATAACGAGGGGGCCTATACCCTGGACCGGGACAAGGCCCGGCTGTTCTGGGACGAATACCAGGCGATCATCCTGGAACAGTGCCCGGTGATATACCTCCTGCGGCCCCGGAGTTTCTTCGCCATCCGCAACCGCTGGGACCTGTCCAACGTGTACTTCGACAACCTGAACGGGATCGAGACCTCCGCGCTGTTCCTCAAACCATGAAGGCGCCCGGCGTGGTCCGGGGGCTTGCGGCCCTCCTGGAGCCCTATTCCCGTTTCAAGCGGAAGGCCCCCCTGCTCTCCTATATCCTGGGACGCCTCCTGACCATGCTGGTGACCCTCTTCGTCCTGGGCTTCGCGGTCTTCGGCCTCATGGAACTGGCCCCGGGGGACATCGTGGACCAGATCATGCTGCAGCAGCTTTTCGGGGAAGACCAGGGCTGGGCGGGAGAGGACCGGCAGGTCATGGACGCCGCGCTGCTTGAGGCCCGGCGGGCGGCCCTGGGTCTGGACCGGCCCTTCTACGTCCAGTATTTCCGCTGGCTGGGCCGCATGATCCGGGGGGACCTGGGGACGAGCCTTATCTCCCGGGCGCCGGTCTCCTTCCTCCTCGCCTCCCGGCTGGCCAATTCGGTGATGCTCAACCTCATAGCCCTGGTGCTGATCACCTTTTTTTCCTTTTTACTGGGAGTCTATTTCTCCACCAAGGCGGGGACCCGGACGGACCTGGCGGTAACCTTCTTCGCCCTGATCCTCCACGCCTTCCCGGGGATCCTCATGCTGATCCTCCTCCAGCTCTTCGCCTCGGTGACGGGGCTTTTCCCGGTAACCGCCTATCCTTCCTTCCCCTTTGCCGAAGCTCCGGCGCGGTTTACCTTCTCCTATCTGCACCACATCTTCCTCCCCCTGCTGGCCTCCTTCCTGGGGGGCATCGGGGGGACCCTGCGGATGATCCGGGCCACCATGCTGGACCAGTTGGGCCAGCCCTACATCACGAGCCTCCGCGCCCGGGGCATCGGGGAATGGCGGATCTACTTTCACCACGCCTTCCGGAACACCCTGAACCCCTACATCACCCGGAGCGCCAACCTCCTGGCAAGCCTTTTCTCCGGCTCCCTGATCCTGGAGATCATCTTCGCCTACCCCGGCATCGGGCGGCTCATGTACGAGGCGGTACTCCAGGAGGACATCAACCTGGTCCTCGCCAACATCATGTTCATCTCCTTCCTCGTACTCCTGGGGATGGTCCTCTCGGACATCACCCTGGCCCTGGTGGACCCCAGGATACGCTACGGAAAAGAGTAATTTTTTTCTTTTTTTGAAAAACGCGCTTGACTTATTTTTGATGATACTGTATAAAGAAACACGATGGATGTTACTATAGAGAGAAACACTATAACAAGCAGAGGATGACGATGCGATATCCGCAAAAACTAGAAGACCTGAGCCCCCTTGCCCGGAACTATCAGCGGCTGCCGGTGGCGAACATACTGCCCTGGGGGGCGCGGACCCCGGTGGAAACCTTCCGGGTGCTGAAAAACCTGAGCCGCCAGTGCTTTATCCTGGAAAGCCTGGAGGACGAGCGGGACCGGGGGCGTTATACCTTCTTGGGCTTCGACCCCCAACTGGAAATCACCTGCACCAACGGCGCCCTCAGCATAAAAAACGGCGCCTGCATCAGTATCAAGACCGACGACCCCGGTTCGTATATACGGCAAATTATAGAAGAAAACCGGAGCCCCCGGCTGCCGGAACTGCCCCCCTTTTCCGGGGGGCTCGTGGGCTACTTTTCCTACGACTATATCAAGTACGGCGAGCCCACCCTGAAACTGGACGGGGAGGACCAGGAGGGCTTCAAGGACGTGGACCTGATGCTCTTCGACAAGGTCATCGCCTACGATCGGCTGGAGGGCCGGATCATCCTCATCGTCAATATCAAGACCGATGCCCTGGAGGAGAATTACCACCGGGCCCTGACGGAACTGGACAACCTGAGCCGGCTTATTGAGACCGGCAGGCCCGCGGAACTGCGGCCCCTCCGGCTGAACTCCCCCTTCCGCCCCCTCTTCGGCGAGGAGGCCTACTGCGCCATGGTGCGCCGGGCAAAAGAGCATATCCGGGAAGGGGATATTTTCCAGGTGGTGCTGTCCAACCGGCTGGAAGCGGAGGCCGAGGGCAGCCTTTTCGACACCTACCGAATTTTAGAAAAGACCAACCCTTCCCCCTATATGTTCTATTTTTCCAGCGACGATATTGAAATTGCCGGGGCCTCCCCGGAGACCCTGGTGAAGCTCCGGGACCGGACCCTCTTTACCTTCCCCCTGGCGGGGACCCGGCCCCGGGGGAAAAGCGCCGGTGAGGACGCGGCCCTGGAGGCGGAACTCCTGGGGGACCCCAAGGAACTGGCGGAACACCACATGCTGGTTGACCTGGGGCGCAACGATTTGGGGAAGATCTGTGAGTTCGGTTCGGTAGCGGTGGAGAAGTACCTTTCGATAGAGCGGTTTTCCCACGTGATGCATATCGGTTCCTCGGTGAAGGGGACCATCCGGGAGGGGTACGGCGCCCTGGACGCGGTAAGCGCGGTGCTTCCCGCGGGAACCTTGTCGGGGGCGCCGAAGATCCGGGCCTGTGAAATCATCAACGGGCTGGAAAACAACAAGCGGGGGATCTACGGGGGCGCCATCGGCTACATCGCCTTTACCGGCGACCTGGACACCTGCATCGCCATCCGGATCGCCTTTAAGAAAAACGGCAAGGTCTTTGTCCGGTCCGGGGCGGGGATCGTGGCGGACAGCGTCCCCGAAAACGAATACCGGGAATGTAATCACAAGATGCGGGCGGTGATCCAGGCGCTGGAACAGGCCCAGGGAGGATACGGGGAATGATTTTACTGATTGATAATTACGACAGTTTTTCCTACAACCTCTACCAGGGTATCGGGACCCTGGACCCCCATATCCGGGTCGTCCGCAACGACGGGATAAGCCTCGCGGAGATCGTGGTGTTGCGGCCCAGCCATATCGTGATCTCTCCGGGTCCGGGGAGGCCCGCCGATTCCGGGATCTGCGAGGAGGTGATCCGATCCTTCGCGGGGCATATCCCCATCCTGGGGGTATGCCTGGGGCATCAGGCTATCTGCGAGGTCTTCGGGGCGGTGGTGTCCTACGCCAAAACTCTGATGCACGGCAAGGCCTCCGCCATCACCCTGGACCGGAGCTGCCCCCTCTTCGAGGGGCTGCCTTCTTCCATCCGGGGGGCGCGGTACCACTCCCTGGCGGTCCGGGAGGAGACGATTCCGCCGGCATTGCGGGTCTGCGCCCGCAGCGACGACGGTGAAATCATGGGGGTGTGGCACCGGGAGGCGGCGGTCTACGGCCTCCAGTTCCACCCCGAATCGATTCTGACCCCCGAGGGGGGAAGAATCCTGGAAAATTTTTTGAAAAGAGGGGAGTAAAGGAGTCATTATGATAAAGGAAGCGATAGTTAAGGCGGCGGCCCGGGAGAACCTGAGTTACGAAATGGCCGAGGCGGTGATGGATGAAATCATGGGGGGGAAGGCCAGCGAGATCCAGATGGCGGCCTTTCTGACCGCCATGGCGGTGAAGGGGGAAACCATCGAGGAGATCACCGCTTCGGCGGCGGGGATGCGCAAGCACTGCATCCGGATCCTCCACGATATGGACGTGCTGGAGATCGTCGGTACGGGCGGGGACCGGTCCAATTCCTTTAACATCTCCACCACCTCGGCGCTGGTTATTTCCGCCGCGGGCATCCCCGTGGCAAAACACGGCAACCGGGCGGCCTCCAGTAAATCCGGGGCCGCGGACGTGCTGGAAAGCCTGGGGGTGGACATTACGGCGCCCCCGGAACGGAGCCTGGAACTCCTCAAGACCATCGGGCTCTGCTTCCTCTTTGCCCAGAACTACCATATCTCCATGAAATACGTGGCCCCGGTACGGAAGGAACTGGGGATCAGGACCATCTTCAACATCCTGGGCCCCCTGGTAAATCCCGCCGGGGCGAACATGGAACTGCTGGGGGTCTACGACGAGGAACTCATCGAACCCATGGCCCGGGTGCTCTCCAACCTGGGGGTCAAGAACGCCCTGGTGGTTTACGGTCAGGACGGGCTGGACGAGATCTCCATGAGCGCCCCCACCAGCGTCTGCGAGGTACGGGACGGGGCCTTTAAGACCTATGTGATCGAGCCGGAACAGTTCGGCTTTACCCGCTGTAAAAAGGAAGACCTGGTGGGGGGAAGCCCCGGGGAAAACGCCGCCATAAGCCGGGATATCCTGGCGGGAAAGCCGGGCCCCAAGCGGGATGCGGTGCTCCTCAATTCCGCCGCGGCCATCCACATCGCCCGGCCGGGCCTCTCCATACCGGAGGCCCTGGACCTTGCCCGGGAGACCATCGACAGCGGGAAGGCCCGCGCGCAGCTTGAACGGTTTATCCGCCTCTCGAAGGGAGGCGCCCTCTCGAAGGGAGGCGCCCTCTCGAAGGAAGGCGCCCTCTCGAAGGAAGGCGCCCTCTCTGCCGCCGCCGGAGAGGAGGTGCGGTGATCCTGGAAGAAATCGCCGCAAAAACCCGGCTGCGGGTCGAACGGGCGAAGGGGACGGCGGCGGTTCCGGCGGCGGAGCGGGCGGCGAAGGCCGGTTCCCTGGAAGCGGCCCTGGCCGCCCCGGGGCTTTCCTTTATCTGCGAGGTGAAGCGGGCTTCCCCCTCCCGGGGGATCATTGCCGATGAATTCCCCTACCTGCGGATTGCGGCGGAATACGAGGCCGCCGGGGCGGCGGCGATTTCGGTCCTCACCGAGCCGGATTATTTTTTAGGGAAGGATGAATACCTGCGGGACATTGCCGCCGCGGCGGGGATTCCGGTGTTGCGCAAGGATTTTGTGGTGGACCCCTACCAGATCTACGAGGCCCGGCACTTGGGCGCTCAGGCGATCCTCCTCATCTGCGCCCTCCTGGACCGGAAGGCCCTGGGGGAGTACCTGGCCCTTGCCGGCTCCCTCGGCCTTTCCTGCCTCACCGAGGTCCACAGCGCCGCCGAGGTTGCCATGGCGGTGGAGGCCGGGGCGCGGATCATCGGGATAAACAACCGGGACCTCAAAACCTTTGAGGTGGACCTCGCCGTTACCCAACGGCTGCGGCCGCTCATCCCCCCGGATCGCCTGGTGGTCTCCGAGAGCGGGATCAACTCCCCGGAGGATATCCGCTTCATCCGGGAACAGGCCGTCCACGGGGTGCTTATCGGTGAGAGCCTCATGCGGGCGGCGGACAAGAAACGGCGCCTTGCGGAACTGCGGGGGGCAGGGGATGGCGAAAATTAAGATCTGCGGGCTCTTCCGGGAGGAGGACATCGGCTTTGCCAACGAGGCGGGGCCCGACTTTGTGGGCTTTGTCTTTGCCCCGAGCCGCAGGCAGGTGAGCCCTTCCCGGGCCGCCCGGCTGCGGGAAAGGCTGCGGGAGGGGATCGTCCCGGTGGGGGTTTTTGTCAACGCCCCGCCGGCTCTGGCGGCGGCGCTGTACCGGGACGGGATTATCGCCGCGGTACAGCTCCACGGCGGCGAGGACGGGGCCGCTATCGCCGCCCTGCGGGAAATCTGCGCCGCCCCGGTGATCAAAGCCGTGGCGGTACGGGGCCCGCGGGACCTCGCCCGCTGGGAGGGGGTCCGCGGGGCCGCCGCGCCGGACTACCTGCTGCTGGATAACGGCGGCGGGGGGACCGGGCGGCGCTTCGACTGGTCCCTGATGGACGGCGGGGTCCCCCTGCCTTTTTTTCTGGCCGGGGGTATCGACTGTGAGGGGGTTTCCGGGGCCCTCTCGTACCGGCCCTACGGGATCGACGTGTCCGGGGGCGCGGAAACCGGCGGAATAAAGGACCGGGAAAAGATGATCCGCCTGGTCCGCCTGGTGCGCTCCCCTGAGGAAGGGGGGTCCGGGGGGCCTCCGGTCCCCCGGCGGGGGGAGGGGGCAGCGCCCCCTCTTGAAATATGAAGGAGAAATTGATGGGGCAGGATAGATTTGGCGAATATGGGGGCCGGTACATTCCCGAAACCTTGATGAACGAGATCATCAATCTGGAGGCGGCCTATAACCGGTACAAGGAGGACCGCGCCTTTACCGCGGAACTGGAGGGGCTGCTGAAAGACTACGCCGGCAGGCCCTCCCGCTTATACTACGCGGAAAAGATGAGCGCCGGCCTGGGTGGGGCGAAGATCTACCTCAAGCGGGAGGATTTGAACCACACCGGGTCCCACAAGATCAACAACGTGCTGGGCCAAACCCTGCTGGCAAAAAAGATGGGCAAGACCCGGATCATCGCCGAAACCGGCGCGGGTCAGCACGGGGTCGCCGCCGCTACCGCCGCGGCGCTCCTGGGGATGGAGTGCGAGATCTTCATGGGCGAGGAGGACACGGAACGGCAGGCCCTGAACGTGTACCGGATGCGGCTCCTGGGGGCGACGGTGAACACCGTGCGCTCCGGCACCCGGACCCTCAAGGACGCGGTGAACGAAACCATGCGGGAGTGGGTCGGCCGCCTGCGGGACACCCATTACGTGCTGGGGTCGGTGATGGGCCCCCACCCCTTTCCCACCATGGTCCGGGACTTCCAGAGCGTGATTGGCCGGGAGGCCCGGGAGCAGATCCTGGAGCGGGAAGGAAAGCTCCCCGCCGCGGTGCTCGCCTGCGTGGGGGGCGGCAGTAACGCCATGGGCCTGTTCTATCCCTTCATCGGGGACCCCGCGGTGAAGCTCATCGGCTGCGAGGCCGCGGGGCGGGGGATACATACGGAGGCCCATGCCGCCACCATTGCCCGGGGCCGGGTGGGGGTCTTCCACGGCATGAAGTCTTACTTCTGCCAGAACGACGAGGGCCAGATAGCCCCGGTCTATTCTATCTCCGCGGGGCTGGACTACCCCGGCATCGGCCCGGAACACGCGGCCCTCCACGATGCGGGCCGGGCGGAGTACGTGCCGGTTACCGACGGGGAAGCGGTGGACGCCTTCGAGTACCTGGCCCGTACCGAGGGGATCATCTGCGCCATCGAGAGCGCCCACGCCGTGGCCCACGCCCGCATCCTCGCTCCGAAGCTGGGCAAGGAGGAGAGCATCATCATCTGCCTTTCCGGGCGGGGAGACAAGGACGTGGCGTCCATCGCACGGTATCGGGGGGAGTTTATCAATGAATAGGATCGCGAAGGCCTTCGAGAAAGGCAAGGTTTTTATCGGCTTCGTAACCGGGGGGGACCCGGGCATCGAAAAAACCGAGGAGTTTATCCTGGAAATGATCCGGGCCGGGGCGGGCCTCGTGGAAATCGGCATCCCCTTTTCCGACCCCATCGCCGAAGGAAGCGTGATCCAGGCGGCCAATATCCGGGCCTTGTCCGCGGGGGCCACGGTGGAGAAGATCTTCGCCCTGGCCGCCCGGGTCCGGCAAAAGACGGAAATCCCCCTGGCGTTCCTCACCTACCTCAACCCGGTGTTTCAGTACGGCTACGACGCCTTTTTCCGGCGCTGCCGGGACAGCGGCGTGGACGGGATCATCATCCCGGACCTGCCCTTTGAGGAACAGGGGGAAGTCCGGCCTTCCTCCGCGAAGTACGGGGTGGACCTGATTTCCCTGGTGGCCCCCACCTCGGAGGCCCGAATCCGGGAGATAGTCCGGACCGCCACGGGCTTTCTCTACCTGGTTTCCTCCCTGGGAGTTACCGGGGTCCGGGGGGAGATAACCACCGATCTGGCCTCGATGATTGCTTCGGCGCGGGAAGCGGGCCCGGCGGCGGGACCCTCCGGGGTGAAACTACCCATAGCCGTCGGCTTCGGCATCCACACCCCCGCCCAGGCAACGGAGATCGCCCGAATCGCCGACGGGGTCATCGTGGGGAGCGCCATCGTGAAGATCATCGAAGAACACGGGGAAGCGGCGGGGCCGTATATCTACGAGTACGTCCGGCGGATGTGCGGCGCTATCAAGTAACAAGTAATAAGGAAGCATAGCACGGGCCGGCTGGTCCTCCCGGCACGGGCCGGCACGCGAGAGATCTGCCGGGGGGTCCTGGCGGCTGGGAAAACATAGGTTCCCTCCGGAGGCCCCTCCCTATGTGTTCCCCGCCACAACAAAGGCGCCCAAGCAAGTGCGTAGGGCGTCTAGCCGAGAAGGCGACCGGGCGTGGGGCCCGGCAAAGGCCACCGCAGGGGATAAAGCTTCAGGCCCCTGACACCCCCCTCCGCGATTCTGTCCCGTGCCGGCCCGTGCCGGTTTTTCCGGCGGGGGTATCCGCCGTCCTGCCTTTCCGCGTGGGGGGCGGGTACATGGCCGGAGACGGCTGCCTTGGCCGGTTGGGTGAGGGCTTTACCGGGGGCAAGAAGCCGGGGAGGGGGGGGGCGGATGCCAAATTCGGTGCCTGGCACCAAAAATTGCATTTTTTTTAAAGACTTTTCAAATTTTTTCAAAAAAACCAAGATTTTTTTATGAAAGCGTGATATAGTATTCAGTAGGTTCTTGAAACAGAGAACGAATTATCCGGCCGCTTCCCGGCGGCCAAAACCTTATCGGGGTTTCTATAAAGAGGACCCCGGGGGCAGCGAATCCACCAAGATTAGTACTGCCACCGGGGTTGCGACTTTACGCAAAGTAATTCTAACCTATTCGGGTAAAATTTACAAGCGTAAAGCTCCTCTTTGATTTCACCTTCGGCGTTGATCTGCGCCGGAGACATCCGTGATCTGATCCTGGGGAAACCCGGGATCAGACCATGGGTGTATATATGAAGGAGGGCGCACTGTGAAACGGCGTCTTGTACTCGGACTTATCACTGCATCCATCGGATCGAAGATCCGCAGACTTTCAGTCCGCGCCCTCCCGTTCTCTCGGACCTCTGGTCGATGGACCTTTGGTCCACATTTACATGGGGAGTCCTCCGGGGGGGCTCGGACCTCTGGTCTGTGGACCAGAGGTCCGGCGGTCTATGACTCTGCCGCCGGACC
>JAITRV010000167.1 GCA_031288215.1 Spirochaetaceae bacterium
CACCATAGAGAGAACAAACCGGCCTGCCGCTTTCCCCCGGATCGAAGAGAATTCTCCTGTCGGCTATTCCTTCCTGCCGGTACATTTGATGAGGTGGTACCCGAATTGGGTTTGAACCACATCGCCCACCGACCCCGGAGAAAGCCGTTTGACCGCCGATTCAAAGGGGGCAACCATCTTGCCGGGCCCGAACCAGCCCAGATCCCCCCCGGAAGACTTTGAAGGACAGGTTGAATATTCCCGGGCCAGGGATTCAAAGGGGGCTCCCTGTTTGATCCGCTTTAAGAGATCCTCCGCCAGCGGCCTGTCTTTTACCAGAATATGACTTGCACGCCATTCCATAACGCAACTCCTTACATTTTTGATAAAAAAGTCATCCCCATATCGCTATGGCAACCACAGGTCCAGCATACTACAAAAGGGACGGATCGGCAAGGTCTCACCGGCGGAACCGGCAAAAACGGAAAAAAGCCCTGGGGAAAGGAGTAACCCCAGGGCAGAAACAAAAAGGAGGAATGAGAAGGACAGGAAAAAAATTACCTTTTCCTACTTCTATAACACCCCGGCAAAGAAAAGGTAACACTCCCGGGGGGCTTTTGAACCATCAGGGCCCCGCCCCCGGAAGAAGGCCCTGTGCTACCCCCCCTCCGGAGCGCCACCGGGCAATAACGGCTTCGTAGGCGGCAATGGTCGCCGCCAGGGTAATATCCTGGACCTCCCCCCGGCCGCCCCAATCGGCGCCGTCCATGATATAGAGGTGCTGTAACACCCCTTCCAGGGTTTCAGCGGTACAGCCTGGATCCGATGCTCTGCGGCGCTGCAGGGCCCGAATTTCCTGTTCGAAGATCTCCTGATATTTGATATCCCGCCAATCAACGGATGATCCCATCCTCTAGTCCTCCGGCAGGTATTCGATGATCCGGCGTATCCGGGTGAGCCGGTCCGGCACCAGCAAACCGGATTGGCGGATCATCCGCCGTTCCCGGCGTTCTATCCAGTTGCCCCGTTCGTCCAGGGTATACTCATAGCGGGACTCCTCCCCCTGGTCTTCCTCCGGAGAGGGGGGAAAGCGGGTGATCCGGACGAGGAGGCCCCGTTCATCCCATTGCAGGGTAAGGGTCTGATACGGCGGAGGCGGCGGGGGGTCCGGATCGGGAGTATCCCGCTCATCTTCCGCCGTTTCATCGGGGGAAGGGGGCGGGATCGGGCGTTCCCAATACCGGGGCCGTCCGGTACGGTTATAAAGGGCGGAAAAGCTGCCCCGGGGGGTTTCGATCCCCCGGATATTCCCAAAGCTGTCGAAATGGTACTGTTCATCGTAGACCTCCGGGACGGCCCCCTCAAAGCGGCCCGTTATAAACCGGGGGCCGTCTTCTCCGGCGCCGAAGCGGAAATTGAACACCCCCAGGACCTTTCCTTCCCCATCGTACCAGGTTTCGGGAAACGCGGCGCCGGCGGTTTTCGGCACCGCCAACCGCGGTATCTCACATTGCAGTACCGCGAAATAAACCGCGCCGGCCCTGCTGAGGCGGGCACGCAGGAGCGGGGCTTCACCGGCGGGGAGGAATTCGACGTTCCAGGGATCTCCGGCCTCCAGGGTAAAGCCCCGCAGTCCTCCGTCTTCCCTGAAATGGGCCCGGGCCTGGACGAGGTCCCCCCCATAGAGGACGGGAAACTCCTCAAGGCAGCCGTTTTTGCCGGTCCGCAGCCGCAATTCCCGGGAATCCAGGATGAGGGTGATGGCCCCGGCGGCTTCGCCCTGCCGGAGGGTGAAGCCGTCGGGGGGTATGGCCGCGGGCCAGTCGGGCCGCCAGGGGATTTCCGGGGAATCAAGAGCCCACAAGAGGGTATGGATGGGGAAAAAAGCGTCCCCCCCCTCCCCTTCCCCTTCCGGAAAGGGGGAGGAAGCGGGAGCAAGCTCCCGGGATTCCTCTCCGGACAAGCCGGGAATGACCAGGAGAAGCACTACAGGCAGGATCGCCGCTGAAAACCGCATGTCCTCAGTTTAACACAAAAAGACCTTTAAGGCCAGGGCCCGGCGCCCGGCGTCATCTTGCCGCATCCGGGGTGTGAGCGGAACAAGCGCTTCTTATCCTGGGGCTACGAATTCCTCCTGTAGAAATGGAATCAGCGCTTCGAGGCGGCTCCGCGCCGGATAGCGCCGGGGATGAAGCTCAGGACCAGGGCGAAGGGGAGGACCAGGGCCAGGGTTACCTGGTTCTGCTGATAAAAAACGGGAAGGGCCCGGATCAGCAGGGAAAGGATGCCTCCGAGGAACACATAAGTCCACAGGCCCCGGAGGAGCCGTTCCGCTAAGAGCCGCCTTTTAGGATTCCTGCCCGCCGCCAGGATGATCCCTAAGGGGACCGCGGCGAGGAGCAGGGGGTTAATATAGAGGATATTGCTGTTGTGATAGGTGTAGTCATGGTTGGTGAAGAAGGTTAAAAAGGCGAGGAGAAGGCCGGCAATGCCGAAGAAAAGCCCCAGGGCGCTCTGGGCCAGGCCCCAGAGCAGGCGGCCCGGTTCCGGTTTCGCCTTCCGCAGCCGGCTTATCAGGGCCAGAACCAGGGCGATCACCAGAGACAGGACCAGTTCCCGGATCCACTGCCTGCGGGGGGTCTCCAGCACCGGATGGCGCCCCACCGCCCGGTTCAGGACCTCCACGGAAGACACCAGGGGCCGCTCCGTTCCGGCGGCATCGGTGTAACGGAAATCCGCGATCCGCCTTCCCACCTCCGAGGGGAGAAACAGTTCCTCCCAGATCGTGAGGGGCCGGTCAATATCCTGGCCCATGAGAAAATTGAGGAACCAGTCGAAGAAGGGGGAAAACCAGGTATGCCGCCGGACATGCTGCCGGAGGGTAAAGCGCCCCGGCGCATCAGCGAAACGGGCCTTAAACTGGCCCTCCAGGGCAAGGTCCAGGAGATCCCGAATCCGGGTAGAGCAGTTATCCTTAAAGTGGTGGTAATAGTAGTAGCGGTTTTCGGGAAGGACGTTCCGTTCCGCAAAACGCCAAACCGCCTCCTTGTTTTCCGCACTCAGATCCAGGGTATAGAGGGTTATATCCCGGTTGGTCCTGAGATAGCTTTGGAGGGCCGCCTCGGTGGGGGGAGCCACACAGTAGTAGAGCAGCCGTCCAAAGGCAAAATTGAAGAAGAAGTTATCCTCCCTGAAGGAAAAAACCCCGTAATCATAGAAACGGCTCGTACCGGAGACGGCGTCCTCCACGATGAGGGCGACATGGCCCCACCAAAAGTAAAGCTCATCCCCGGGGCCCATGACGGCGACCTTGAAGGTAAGGTAATCCCCCCGGTTCCGGTCCTGGGCGGCCAGCGCATTACGGGGAAATAGAAAAAAAAACGTTCCCAGGATGAGCAGACCCAGGGATTTGGCAAAAAACTTCACGGAACCCTCCTTTTCTGGCTGTATTCTGTACTATTCCGGTCATTCCTGCAAGAGCGGCGCGGCCATTACGCAGGGCTCCTGCATTTACTCAAAAAAAGAAGAAGAACCACGGACACACACGGACCAACACGTCGGACCTATGGTCCGCTGTTGTTTGAAATTCATACGTTTGTCCGTGTGGTTCGTTTGGTCCGTGGTTAAATTTCTTTGGATCTATCGAGTCATTGAGAGTAATCAAGGTGCCGAGACGATTATCCCATAAAAAAGTATGAAAAAAGTAAATGCAGAAGCCCTGGGCCATTACGGCACGTGTATTGGGGGGAGGATCAATGAACCGGTTTCATTAACCGGCTCCATCCTGGCTGCCGGCAGTCGTTTTTCCGATATATCGATTATTTTTTATCGAAAAAATTGATTTTTACGAGAAAATAAGGTATATATATCACATGGCGCATATTAAAATTTCTGCCGCTCCATCCATACGCCGCCTGC
>JAITRV010000192.1 GCA_031288215.1 Spirochaetaceae bacterium
CGCTTGCCCCGGACCTTCAGGCCCAGGTGTTCCCGGCCCGCCAGGCTGACCAGGGCATCCTCGATCACCGGGTCCAGTTCCTCCACCACCAGGACCTCCTCCAGGCCCGCCAGGAATTCCAGAGCCAGCCTGCCGGGGAAGGGATAGGCGGCGATCTCCAGGACCCGGCAGTCTGGGGCCGGGGAGAGGGCGGCCAGGACCTCCTTTACATACATGCGGCTTACCCCGCCGCAGGCAATACCTTTTTTTGACTTTGCGCCGGGTTCAAAGCTGATCCTGTTGCCCGGATACGAGGAAAGTTCCTCCCCCATGCTCCGCAGTTCCTCCTCGATTTTAAGGTGGCTGCGGTAGGAAAGGCTGGGAAAGATCACCCAGCGGCCCCCCTGTTTTTCAAAGCCCCCCGGCTCCCCCCGGCGCTGGTCCGGTAGCAATTCCACGCCGGCGTAGCTGTGGCAGACCCTGGTGCTGGGCCGGAAGATCACCGGCCGGCGGTATTTTTCGGAAAAGTCGAAGGCGTCGCCGATCATACGGTACGCCTCCTCCGGGGAGGAGGGGTCAAATACGGCGATCTTGGCGTAGAGGCCGAAGCGGCGGGTATCCTGTTCGGTCTGGGAAGAAATGGGCCCCGGATCATCGGCCACCGCCACTACCAGGGCCCCCTGGACCCCCAGGTAGTTAAGGCTCATCAGGGGATCGCTGGCCACGTTAAGGCCCACCTGTTTCATCGTGACCAGGGCCCTGGCCCCCGCCCAGGCGGCGCCGGCGGCCACTTCCAGGGCGGCCTTCTCGTTCACCGACCATTCGGCGTGGATAAGGCCCGAACAATCGGGACCCTCGTATTCAGAAGGGCCCTTCCCAGAGCGAAGCCATTCTTTGTGGTACTTCACCAGGGTTTCAAGAATTTCCGTGGAGGGAGTGCCGGGGTAGCCCGCCGCCACCCGGACCCCCGCCCGCAGGGCCCCCAGGGCGATAGCCTCATTCCCCATCAAAAGTTTTTTCAAACCGGACCGTCCATGGGGCTTATTGTACTCTAAAGGGCCCCGCCAAAAAACCCATACGCCCATTGAAGGGCGGGAACCGAAGGATTATCCTGATCCCATGCACGACACCGGCAAACCCTGGTCCCGGGTGGAGCTTATCCGGGAGGCTTTTCACTATCAAAGCCGTTTTGAGGGCTCCACCATGGTTTTTAAGGTAGATTTCCCCGTTACCGAGGACCCGGCATTCCCCTTCCTGGTCAAGGATCTGGCCCTCCTGGCCCAGACGGGTTTCCGGGTGCTCATCGTACCGGGGGCAAAGGAGTGGATCGATTCGGTCCTTACGGAATACGGAATCGTGTCCCTGTACCGGCTTTCCCACCGGATTACCACCGCCGCGTCGATTCCCTTTGTGGAGATGGCGGCCTTCCATGTGGCCGCCCGTTTTATGACCGGCCTGGCGGGGAGCCGGGTGGACGCCGTGATAGGCAACTTTGTCCGGGCCCGGGGTATCGGAGTGGTGGACGGAACGGACATGGAACACACCGGCGCGGTGGACAAGATCCTCACCGATTCCCTTACCAAGACCCTGGACCAGGGAATGGTCCCCATCCTCCCCTGCATCGGTTACAGCCCCGCGGGGAAACCCTACAATGTGGCCAGCGACGAAATTGCCCTGGCCGCCGCCGAAGCCCTGGGGGCGGTCAAACTCTTCTTTGTGTCCCTGGGCGCCGGCCTGCGGGCGCCGGCCTACAAGCTCCCGGGGGGCATAGAACTGGGAGAAGACGGCCGGGTAGTACGGCTGACCCCCGCCGAGGCGGAGGCGGTCCTCCAGACCAACACCGTTGGGCAGGTCGGCGCAATTCAGGACCGGCCCCTGGAAGAACTGAACCTGGCCCTCAAGGCCTCCCGGGCCGGGGTGGAGCGGATCCATATCATCAACGGCCGGGAGGATGGGGCGATCCTGCGGGAACTCTTCTCCAACCTGGGCTCCGGCACCATGCTCTACAGTGACGAGTACGAAGCCATCCGGCCCCTGCGGAGCAGGGACATCCCGGTGATCCTCCGCCTTATGGACCCCCTGATAAGGCAGGGCATCCTGATACGGCGCGGCGCCGAACAGATCCTGGAAAAAAAACAAGACTTCGCCGTCTTCGAGATCGACGGCTCCGTCCACGCCTGCGGGGCCCTCCACGAATGGGGAGGCCAAGGGGAAATTGCCGCCATCGCCACGGACCCCCTTTACGCGGACATGGGCATGGGGCGGCGGCTCGTGGGCTACCTCATCAGCCAGGCCCGGAAAAAGGGACTGTCCAGGGTCTTTGTGCTCACCACCCGGACCCAGGATTGGTTTGAACTCCTGGGCTTTAAGGAGGTAAGCGTGGAAAGCCTCCCGGAAAGCCGCCGCCTCCTCTACGATCACAGCCGCCGCAGCAAGGTCTTCGCGCTGGATCTTTAACCGGACCTCTAAGGCCGCAATATTTGGAGTTTCTTTCCCTGGAGTTTGCTACGCTTCGCGGATAAAACCCGCCGGCAGGCTGTGGTTTGCGGATTTTTGCTGTTTTTTTAAGGCGCCGATCAGAGTTGAACTGATGCATAGCGGTTTTGCAGACCGCCGCCTTACCACTTGGCTACGGCGCCATGGACGCTGCCGGGGCAACATCTGAGAATAACTTAGCACAGAGGGACGGGACTTGTCCAGCCTTGGCGGAGTATTGCCAGCAATTCAAAGTATCAAAATTTCATGCGAAAACGAGG
>JAITRV010000202.1 GCA_031288215.1 Spirochaetaceae bacterium
CTGCTCAGACGCACGGCGTTTTCACGCCCCGCGCCGCTGAGGCCGCTACTGCCGCTGCCACAGGGTAATTCGATACCCCAGGGAGAGCCAGATTTTGGTTCGGGAAGGCACTCTTTCTCAAACAATGCAAGCCCGCATTGCCAAAAAAGCCGGAAAGGGCTATGGTGTCCTATGGCCCTTTCCGCCCGCTCCCTGATCCGGCAGGGTTCCGCCCTGTCCCTCCTCACCCTGGCGTCCCGGGTCCTGGGGCTGTTGCGGGAAATGACCAAGGCGGCCCTGTTGGGGACCAGCGCCCTCTCGGACGCCTTTTCGGTGGCCTTTCTCATCCCCAATCTCTTCCGCCGCCTTTTCGCCGAGGGCTCCATCGCGGCGGCCTTTATCCCGACCTTTAAGGAATACCTCCTGGAAAACGACCGGGCCGCCATCCGGGAATTCCTCTCCTGTATCTGTACCTTCCTCACGTTCTTCGTCAGCCTCGCGGTGATCGCCGGGATCATGCTGGCCCCCCTGCTGGTGCCGATCTTCAGCATGGAGGCCTTTGACGAAACGGTCTTCCTGACCCGGCTCATGTTCCCCTTCCTGGCCTTCATTTCCCTGGCGGCCTTTTTCCAGGGCATCCTCAACAGCGTCAACGTCTTCGCCCCCTCGGGCCTCGCCCCGATCCTCCTCAACCTGGCGGCCATTCTCTGCGCCTACGCTCTCAGCCCCTTGACGGCCAATCCCGCCCGGGCTATGGCCGTGGGAATCCTCATCGGGGGCGTTCTGGAGGCGGCCATCCAGTTCCCCTTTGTGCTGAAACAGGGCTACCGCTTCGCCTTTACGGGCCTCCGCCGGGCGATCCGCAACCGGGGCACCCGCAGGGTGCTGGCCCTCATCGGCCCTACGATAGTCGGGATGGCGGCGTACCAGCTCAACGACCTCGTCTCCACGGCCCTGGCGGGGAGGGCCGGGGCGGGGGTGGTCTCCAGCCTGCAATATTCCCTGCGGCTCCAGGAGCTGATCCTGGGAGTCTTTGCCGTATCCATCGGGACGGTCCTCCTCCCGGACCTGGCGGATCACGCCAAACGGGGCCGCTGGGAAGCCTACAACGAGCGGCTCCTCCAGGGGATACATATCATAGCCCTGATCACCGTCCCCGTCACCTTCTTTTCCCTTGCCCAGGGGGAAACCCTGATCCGCCTCCTCTTTCAGACCCGCCGCTTCAATGAGGAATCGGTGCGGCTGACCCTTTCGGCCTTTCGCTGCCACATGCCGGGGCTTTTCTTCATTGCCCTGAACCGCATCCTGGCCCCGGCCTTCTACGCCCAGAGCGATTCCGCCTCCCCGACCCTGGCGGGGCTCCTTTCCTTTGGGGTGAACATACTCCTCGCGGCCCTCCTGGCAGGCCCCCTCCGGGGCGCCGGGATCGCCCTGGCGCTGTCCCTGTCCAGCGCGGTCAACACCGGCCTGCTCCTCATCTTCCTCCGCCGCAACGCCCGGATCGTCCTGGCCCTGCCTTCGGCCCTGGGCTACACCCTCAAGCTCTCGCTCTTTTCCTGCGCCGCCCTGATCCCGGTGCGGTTGATCCGGCCGGCGGTGACGCCCCTCTTTGCGGGGCAGGGCCGCCTCATCGCCCAGGGCCTCCCCCTGCTCCTCACCCTCATCCCCTTCGCGGCGGTGGGCGTCGCCCTCCTCATCATCACCGGGGATCCCCAGGTCCGCGCCCTGATCGGGCTGTTCCGTAAAAAGGCATCCCGCCCTTGACAGTTCCCCCCGCGCATGGTTTACTTTTATCGTTCCTTTCAGGAACCGGGAGGAGCCTGTTGCACCGGTGGATGTTTTGCTCAGGGTGCCTTTGGCACCCCTTTATGCAAAAAATTTCGATGAATGGGCATCCTTACAAATGGGTATCCTTACAATGGAGGGTTCCGCCATGAGATTGACGCCCAAGGACATGGAAAAACTGATGCTTCACACCGCGGGAGAGCTGGCGAAACAGCGGAGAGGCCGGGGTTTACGGTTGAATTACGCGGAATCGGTGGCCCTCATCAGTTCGGAGCTGATGGAGTACGCCCGGGACGGTAAAACCGTGGCGGAACTGATGGAGGCGGGGACGAAGATCCTTTCCGCCGCCGACGTCATGGAGGGGGTTCCCGAAATGATCCATGAGGTTCAGATCGAGGCCACCTTTCCCGACGGGACCAAACTGGTTACCGTCCACGATCCCATACAAAAGCGCTGAGGAGGAACCCGTGACACCCGGTGAAATAATCGTCAATACCACAGAGATTACCCTGAACGCGGGGCGGAGGACCCTGAGCCTCCCGGTTGCCAATACCGGGGACCGTCCCGTTCAGGTGGGGTCTCATTTTCATTTCTTTGAAACGAACCGCTGCCTGCGTTTTGACCGGAAGGCGGCCTTCGGCATGAGGCTGGACATTCCCTCGGGAACGTCGATCCGTTTTGAGCCGGGGGAAACGCGGACCGTGGCCCTGGTGGAGGCCGGGGGCCGGAAGCGGTTCTTTGGGTTCAACGGCCTCACCGGGGATCAGGTAAATCCCGCGTCCCTGGCGCTTTCCCTGGAAAAAGCCCGGCTGCGGGGCTTTATTGAGCAGTAAGGAGGGAAGATGGCCCACAGGATATCCGGCAAACGGTATGCCCTGATGTTCGGCCCCACCACGGGGGACCGGATACGCCTGGCCGATACGGACCTTTTTATCGAGATTGAAAAGGACTGTACCGTTTACGGGGATGAGATCAAGTTCGGCGGGGGGAAAACCATCCGGGACGGTATGGGCCAGTCCGCCAATACCACCGGCGCGGAAGGGGATCTGGACCTGGTGATCACCAACGCGGTGATCGTCGATTATACCGGCATCTACAAGGCCGACATCGGGATCAAAAACGGGAAAATTGCCGGCATCGGCAAGGCGGGGAATCCCGATATTATGGACGGCCTGACGCCGGGTATGGTCGTGGGGGCCTCCACGGAAGCCCTGGCCGGAGAGGGGCTCATCGTTACCGCCGGGGGCATTGATACCCACATCCACTTCATCTGCCCCCAGCAGATCGAGACGGCTCTCTATTCGGGGATCACCACCATGATCGGCGGCGGCACGGGCCCCGCGGACGGAAGCAACGCCACGACCTGCGTTCCCGGCCCCTGGAATATGGAGATGATGCTGAAAGCCGCCGAGGAATACCCCATGAATGTGGGTTTTCTGGGAAAGGGGAACTGTTCCTCCGAAGCCCCCCTGGCGGAGCAGATCCGGGCCGGGGCCCTGGGGCTCAAGATTCACGAGGATTGGGGGGCCACCCCGGCGGTTATTGACGCCGCCCTGAAGGCCGCCGACCGCTTTGATGTCCAGGTGGCCATCCATACCGACACCCTCAACGAGGCGGGGTTTGTGGAGGACACGCTGAACGCCATTGCGGGCCGGACCATTCACACCTACCACACCGAAGGGGCCGGAGGCGGCCACGCGCCGGACATCATCAAGGCCGCGGCCTTTCCCCATGTGCTGCCCTCTTCCACCAACCCCACCATGCCCTTTACGGTAAACACCCTGGACGAACACCTGGACATGCTGATGGTCTGTCATCACCTGGACAAAAAAATCCCCGAAGATCTGGCCTTTGCGGATTCCCGGATTCGTCCCGAAACCATTGCTGCGGAAGACGTCCTTCACGATCTGGGGATATTGAGCATGATGAGTTCCGATTCCCAAGCCATGGGCCGGGTTGGGGAGGTGATCACCCGGACCTGGCAGACCGCGGACAAGATGAAAAAAGAACGGGGCCCCCTGGCGGAGGACGCCGCGGGGAACGATAATTACCGGGTCAAGCGGTATATTTCCAAATATACGATAAACCCCGCCGTTACCCAGGGGATTGCCCGCCATGTAGGGTCCCTGGAGAAGGGAAAATTCGCGGATCTCGTGATCTGGAACCCCGCCTTTTTTGGGGTCCGGCCTGACATCATCATCAAGGGGGGCATGATCATCGCCGCAAAGATGGGGGACCCCAACGCCTCCATTCCCACCCCCCAGCCGGTCTTTTACCGCCCCATGTTCGGCGCCGCCGGCAGGGCGAAATACGAAGCCTGCATCACCTTTGTGTCGAAAATCGCGGCGGAGGAAGGGATCGCGCAGCGGCTGGGGCTCAGGAAGCGGGTCCTTCCGGTGGAGGAATGCCGGTGTATTTCCAAGAAGGATATGCGCTTTAATGACGCCACGCCCCGGATCGACGTGGACAGCGAAACCTACGAAGTGAAGGTTGACGGCATGCGGATTGATTCGGCGCCGGCGGAAAAATTGGCCCTGGCCCAGTTGTATAATCTCTTTTGAGGATAAAAGCAACGGTAGAGTGAAGCATGATACTGGTTGAAGACGTTTTGGGGTCCTCCGGGGAACGCCGTTTCGACGGCCGGGAACGGGATTACCTTGAAATTGAATGGTACAATACCCGCAAAAAGATTGACCGGCGGACATCCCGTTCCGGCGCCGATGTGGGGATCCGCATGGGTGAAGCCCTTTTTTCCCGGGGCTGGCATCAGGGGGATGTGGTTTACGCGGATGAAAAAACCGTTTTGATCGTCGATATTATTCCCTGCCCCTGCATTGCCCTGAAACCGGCGGCCGATGCCTGCGGACTCATCAGTTTAGGCTATGAAATCGGAAACCGCCACGCCCCCCTTTTTTACGGGGACAGCCCGGAAGAATTGCTCCTCCCCTTTGAAGAACCCCTGATGCGTCTCCTGGAAAAACGGAGCGCTGCGGTGCTGGTGCGGGAAGCCAGGCTGCTTCCGGAAAAACGGCTCTCCGCGGCCCGGGCTGAGGGCGGCCATGGCCCGGAGCATCATCATTAATTATAGAAGGGACAGATATATGAAGGAATTAATATAAAGGAATAAATATGAAGGAATAAATATGAAGGATCCTTTTTTTCTGCTGCTTCAGATTAATGACGCCTCCTTTCCCATCGGGGCCTATGCCCATTCCTTCGCCCTGGAGACGTACATCCGGGAAGCCCTGGTGACTGACGGGCCGGCGGCGGAAGCCTGCATCCTTCAACTCCTGGAAAATTCC
Source organism: Spirochaetaceae bacterium (assembly GCA_031288215.1). Taxonomy (GTDB): domain Bacteria; phylum Spirochaetota; class Spirochaetia; order Treponematales; family Breznakiellaceae; genus JAIRMO01. The sequence goes on from JAITRV010000202.1 coordinate 5,067, forward strand.
TTGGTATATTCGGGCCTCCTGCTCCTCCGCTGCGCGTGGGACGCCGCGGGCGATCCGGGCCGGCTGGGGGAACTGGAGGAGCTTTCCTTTGCGGCCCGGACTCCCCGGGAACAGCGGGAGGCGTCGTTAAAACTGGGCAGCCGTTTTGTCAAAACCGCCGCCGCCCTGCTCCCGGGCTCCGTGGTTTTTGACCGGTACCGGAACAATTCCGGCGGCCGCTGTTCCCACGGTATCGCCTACGGGGTCTTCTGCGCCGCGGCGGGGATTCCCCGGGAGGACGCGCTGGGGGCCTTCCTCTACGCCCAAAGCTCCGCCATGGTAACGGTCTGCGTCAAAACCATCCCCCTGAGCCAAACCGAGGGCCAGCGGATCCTCTCGGTCTGCCGGGGCCGGTTCGGGAAGGTGCTGGATAAACTTGAGGGGCTGGGGCCGGATGATCTTTTCCGGTCCTGTCCGGGCCTTGATATCCGTTCCATGCGGCACGAGGCCCTCGCTTCCCGGCTCTATATGTCCTGAGGAGGGCCTATGGCCTCTGTGAAAATCGGCATTGCGGGGCCCGTCGGTTCGGGGAAGACCGCGCTGATCGAAGCCCTTACCCGGAAACTATCCGGCGATTACCGGATCTGCGTGGTGACCAATGACATTTATACCAAAGAAGACGCGGAATTTCTGGTGAAGCACAGCGTCATTGAAAAGGAGCGGATTGTGGGGGTGGAGACCGGCGGCTGCCCCCATACGGCTATCCGGGAAGACGCCTCCATGAACCTGGAAGCGGTGGAGGCCCTGATAGAAAAATTTCCCGATACGGACATTGTGTTCATCGAAAGCGGCGGCGATAATCTTTCCGCCACCTTCAGCCCGGAACTGGCGGACGCGACGATCTTTATTATTGACGTCGCCGGGGGGGACAAAATCCCCCGCAAGGGAGGGCCGGGGATCGTGTATTCGGATCTGCTGGTGATCAACAAGATCGATCTTGCCCCCTCGGTAGGGGCGAGCCTGGACGTGATGGAACGGGATTCCAAAAAAATGCGGGGGGAGAAACCCTTTATCTTTACCGATATCCGGGGGGGAAAAAATATCGACGCCCTGGTAACCTGGATAAAACGAAACGTCCTTCTGGAAGACGGCGATCCCGGTCCGGCGGTTCACGGCTGATGGCGGAAAACCGGTTCCCGAGGGTTTCGGAATTATCCTTGGGTATAAAAAAGGGATCGGAGAAATCCGTACTTGACCGCTGTTATTTTACGCCGCCCTTCAAAATTACCCATCCCTTTTATACCGAAGAAGGGTTGCTGTCGATTATGGTCCTCAGCGTTTCCGCGGGGCTTATGGCGGGGGACCGGCAGAAGATCGCCCTGTGCCTTGAAGACGGCGCCTCCGCCCGGATCGGCTCCCAGTCCTTTGAAAAAATTCACCGGATGGGAGAAACGCAGTCCGCCTGCCGGGAAACCGTCCTGACCCTGGAACGGGACGCCTTTTTGTGGTATGCCCCCCTGCCGGTAATCCCCTTTGCCCGGTCGGCCTTTGAAAGCCGCACGTCCGTTTATCTGCGGGATTCCACGTCCCGCCTGATCTACGCCGAGATCCTTGCCTGCGGCCGTTCCGCCCGGGGGGAACGTTTTGCCTGGCGGTTTTATAAAAACCGCCTCCGCGTCTTTGAGGGAGGCGCGCTGATCTATTTTGACAACAACGATTTCCGCCCCGCCGAAACGGACCCGGAAAGCTTCACCATGTTTGAGGGCTATTCCCACTTTTCCAACTTACTTTTGGTAAACATCCCCCTTTCCCCGGAACAGCGGGAGGAGATAGGCCGCTCCCTCCGCCGTTTCCCCGGCGGCGTGGGGGGCGTGACCCTCACCGGCTCCGGGGCCCTCTGTGTCAGAACCCTGGGAAACAGCGCGGAAGCGGCCATGGAACAGCACCGGCGGATTCTGGCGCTGGCCCTGCCGCCGGCAAGATGAGATGAACGGCGGCGGGGAGACTCAAGCCCGGCGCCGTCGGGAAAGCCCTTCGCGGTAAGCCCCCATCCCGTCTCCTCTTTTTTGTATAGTTATCCAAAATTATCCAAAAAAATCTATTTTTTTCAAATTCTCCTTGACATGCCATGCCATTCTAAGTATACTATTTACATAGTAATGCTATGAATTATTATAGAGAGGGTGAAAATCATGAAGTAAGGCGTGCCGGCCGGTTTCACGCGGCGCACAGACTGTTATGGATGCCTCTCAACGGGCAAAAGGTACATCAAAAACAAGAGAAAGAAAAGAAGACTAAAGGAGAAGATTATGAACCGAACACGTACACTTATCATCGCTTTCGCGCTTGCGTCCGCGGCCTGCTCCCGGACGGCGAACACGACCACCGCAAACGCCCCCGCGCCCGCCGAGAAAGCGGTCGACAAAGAAGCGGCGTTCCGCACGGAGCCGGCATCCCGGCGCGTTATACACATCGCGTATGACGGCGGGTTGTGTCAGGCGGCCATCCCGATAGCCCAGTTCAAAGGTTTTTTTGAAGCCGAAGGATTGAATACGGAGCTCACCAGAACAGGCGGCACGATGGACAATGCCCGGGACGCGCTCGCGGGCGGAAAAATAGACACCTCCGCGGGTATGATAGCGGGCTGGCTCAAGCCGATCACAAACGGCGTTGATATTCGCTTTACCGTAGGACTTCACACCGGATGCGCGTCCGCGTTTGTGCTTGCCAACAGTAATATTACGGCATTTGCGAAAGGACAGACTATCGCGATAAACGGCGGGATTGGCGGTGTTTACCACAATATCAGCTACCGCTTCATCGCTCACAATGGGTTCGTCCCGGGGGACTTCACCTGGAGGGACTTCCCCGCCGACCAGACCTTGCTTGTCCTGCAGAACGGAGACGCGGACGTCGCGGTTATGGCCGACCAGGTCGCGGAAAAGTGGGTGCAGGACGGGACCCTCCGCCGCATCCGCTCCCTCCATGGAGACGCCGACTTTGCCGGCGAGGCGTGCTGCGTCATGGGCATAGCGGGCCCGTTTCTGGACGAAAACCCGATCGCGAGTGAGAAAATCAGCCGCGCCGTCTATAAGGCCGCGCTATGGATCGGAGAAAGCGACGCGAACAAGGAGGAAGCCGCGCAGCTCCTGCTCGATAACGGGTACATAAGCGGGACAAAGGAATACGCCCTGTCACTCATGAAGCTCTTTCGCTGGGGTCTGCCAAACGATCTGACCGAAGCGACGCTGTACACGTCGGTTGACGAATATCAGGCGCTCGGCGTCATATCCGGCACCTTAAGCGCGGAGGATGTCAAGGCGCAGATATGGGTCCCCCTTGATATCGAATCGTAACGAGGCGTCCCGCATGAAACTGACCGTATGGGAACTGCATCAATTGGAGCGGCCGCCGAAATCAAAACTCAGGCGGACGCTTGAAAGGGCCCTGTCGGCGCTGCCCCTGATTTTGGCCGTGGTTTTGCTGCTGGTATATACGCTCGTGCCAAACTTTCCGAAATACGCGGCGAACAAAGTCATGTACCCCATCAGCGGTATCTATACGGCGGCAGCGGGTGCGGGAGCACTGTTCTTGCTCATCTGTCTGATATGGTCGTTCTTTTCGGAAAAGGCCTATGAAAACCTTGTCTATAAGGCTCCGCTGTACTGTGTAATAATCACGCTTCTGCTGCTCTACGACATCGCGACGCTCAAAACCGGCAAACTCCCGCTGCCCTACTTCCCGTGGGTTGACCGCATACTCCTCGCGATTATCGAGGACCGGAAAATGCTGCTCAACTGTATCGCCCATTCCCTGGTCCTGCTGTTTGCGGGTTACTGCTCCGGTGTGGCCGCGGGTCTGTTCTGCGGCGTGGGCGCGGGCTGGAGCCCGAAGATACGCTA
>JAITRV010000218.1 GCA_031288215.1 Spirochaetaceae bacterium
TGGAATAACCGGAATAAAAACCCAAGCCGATACCGGCATTGATAAAGATCTTATTGGCATCTACCCCCGGCGCATAGCTGTCGTACCAGTTGCTCTGGGCGAAACCCGCTCCCGCGACAAGGGCCGCCAGGATCAAAACAATTATCCTTTTTTTTGTCATCTATTACTCCTTTCATCAATAAACAAGTGTATTACGGCGCGTATTACGCGCTCGATTCCCTTTTCAACAAATCCGCGTTTCTTTCCCGGATTATGTCACACGCCTCCTTCTCCCCGAGGAGCCTGACGCTTCTTAACATTATAAATGACGGAACGGATATAGTCCAGGGCTCCTGCACCCTGGTGCCAGGCACCGCTTTTTCCTGGTGCCGGGCGCCGCTTTTTCCTGTATTTTTTTCCTGGTAATTTATCCAAAGCTATGGTATCCTTCTATAGACGTATAGTAAGACGTATAGTAAATATTCTTGAGAGTGAGGTGAACAGATGGTTATTTTGACGTTGAATTGCGGATCGTCTTCCGCAAAATACCAGGTGTACGACTGGGATGCGAAGGATATCCTGGCGGTCGGGATCGTGGAACGGGTTACCCTGGGGGGGTCCTTCATATCCCACAAGGCAAAGGGCAAGGAAGAGTATGAGGCGAAACATGACTGTCCCACCCATACCGACGCGGTGGACCTGATTATTAAAACCCTGACCAGCCCGGAAGTGGGGGTTATCAAGGATATGTCGGTGATCAAAGCCGTGGGGCACCGGGTGGTCCACGGGGGGGACAAATTCATCAAATCGGTCCTCGTGGACGACACGGTTATGAAGACCCTGGACGAGGTGAAGGAGCTCGGGCCCCTCCACAACCCCGCCAACATCATGGGGATTGAGGCGGCCAAGAAGGTCCTCCCCAACGTGCCCCACTGCGCGGTGATGGACACCGCCTGGCATCAGACCATGCCGGCGGAATCCTTCCTCTACGCGGTTCCCTACGAGTGGTACGAGCAGTACGCGGTCCGCCGCTACGGCTTCCACGGGACCAGCTTCCTCTACACCGCCAAACGGGCCGCGGTGCTCCTGGGCAAAGACCCCTTCCAAACCAACCTGATCATCGCCCACCTGGGGAACGGCTCCTCCATCAACGCGGTGAAAAACGGCTGCTCCTTCGACACCAGCATGGGGATGACCCCCCTGGAGGGCCTCGTGATGGGAACCCGCGCCGGGGACGCCGACATGGCCATGCCCTTCTACGTGATGCGGAAGACCGGCCTGAACGCCGCGGAAGTAGAAAGCGCCCTGAACAAAAAATCCGGCCTCCTGGGCATCACCGGCCAATACGCCGACCGCCGGGACATCCAGGCCGCGGCCCTCAAGGGCGACGCCCGGGCGAAACTCGCCCAGGACATGGAAGCCTACCGGGTCAAGAAGTACATCGGGGCCTATCAGGCCGCCTTGGGCAGGGTGGACGCCCTGGTCTTCACCGCCGGCGTGGGGGAATTCGCCGCCTTCATGCGGAAAAAAATCCTCGACGGCCTCGATGCCATCGGCATCGTCTACGACCCCGCAAAAAACGAGCTGGCCCAGACCCGGAACACGGAAACCCGCATCTCCGCGGACCATTCGCCGATCCCCGTCTTCATCATCCCCACCGACGAGGAACTGGTGATGACCGAAGACGCCTACGCGCTCATGGCGGGGACCTACGACGTCCACACCAACTTCACCTATTCCTTCCAGCGCAAGGACTACGTGAACAAGGGCCGGATCGCGGGCCTCAAACGGGACCTGGAGAAACGCCCGGAACTGAAAGCCATCATCGCGGATCCCAAATAGGGCCGGATCGCGGACCCTTGGCTTCCGTTCAGGAGGGGGGCGCTTTTTCCGTGCCTTTTCCGGCACACCGCGGGCTTTTCGGCGCGCCCCCCTGGCTCCATACCGCTGCGCGGTATTCCGCCACCCCCCGCATCGGCGGCCGAAAAGGCGGCCCCCTGCCCGAATTGACCGGGCCGGCCGGGGCTTCCCCGCCCGCCGCCGGGGAAGCGGAACTCCTCTGTATCGGCAACGCCCTGGTGGACATCTTTGCCCGGACGGAAGGGACGGGGACGGGGGTCCGGCATGTCGGCCCTGAGGAACTCGCGGGGACCCTGGCCCGGCTTTCCCCGGCGGACCTCCTGGGGACCTGCGCCGGGGGAGGGGCCGCCAACGTCGCCAAAATCGCCGCCCTCCTGGGGGTGCGGACCGCCTTTGCCGGCTCCGTGGGGTCCGCCGACGGCGCCGCCGACCCCTACGGGCGGCTCTTCGCCGGGGAACTCTCCCGGGCGGGGGTGCGCCTCTTCCTCCGCCGGTGCCGGCGGCTCCCCACCGGGGCCCTGCTCACCCTCACGGCCCCCTCCGGGGAAAGCCGGATCATCGCCGCCCCCGCCGCGGCCCTGGAATTCTCCCCCGCGGACATCCCCGAGGAGGCCCTCATGGCCGCCCGGGCGGTGGTCCTGGACGGCTATATGCTGGCCCGGGACGCCCTGGTTACGCGGGTCCTGGCCCTGGCGGGCCGCCGGGGAACCGCCGTCGCCCTGGACGTCGGCTCCGCGGATCTCGCCGCGGCCCGGGCGCCGGAAATCCTCCGTTATTGCCGGGAATATCCCCTGCTCCTCTTTATGAACGAAGCGGAAGCCCTCGCCTTTTACCGGGCCCTTCACGGGGAAGGGGCCGGGGAGCAGGCCGGGGAGCGGCGGCTTGACCGGAACGTCCGGTCCTTCCTCAAGGGCCTCACCCAGGACGGCCCCTTCCCCGTCATCGCGGTCAAGCGGGGAAGCCGGGGGGCGGCGGTCTATGCCCGGGGGGAGCGCTATCCCGCCCGGTCCCGGGTCTTCATCCCCGGGGACAGCACCGGCGCGGGGGACGCCTTCTGCGCGGGCTTTCTTGCCGGCTGGCTCCGGGACCGGCCCCCGGAACAATGCGCCCTCCTGGGAAACCGGACCGCCCGCAAGGTCCTGGGGACGCCGGGAACCACGGCGGCCTTCCAAACGATCAAGGCCCTCAGCCCATAGGAGCCTGTTGCGCTTTACGCATAAGATGTTTCAGCACCAATCTTCGACTTTTAATCCCCTTATCATGGAAAAATGCTTCATGTTATGGGTGACCAATGTCGCTCCGGCAGCCATCGCGGATGCGGCGATAAGCACGTCCATATTCTCAAGGGGCCTCCCCGATGTTTCCAATGCGGTTCTTATTTCGGCATAGGATTCCGCCGCGTTTGAATCAAAATCTATCGTTTTTATCCGGCCCAGAACATTATGGAGTTTGTCTTCGATGGCTTTGTTTCCCTTTTTTTTAACCCCATAGAACAGTTCGGCGCATACCAGCGCGCTTATGGCGAATTCCTCGGGGCCGTGTTTCAGAAAATTATCTTTAAGCGCCGGAAAAGAACCTTTGATAAAATAGCTTATGATATTCGTGTCAAACATATATATCACAGCTTCACTTCCCGAGGCTTGTCTTGTATGTCCGCTCGTCCGGTATCAAAATCAGGGCAGCATCCAAAGAGTTCTTCAAGCGCTTCATTGAAAATTTCTTTTTTGGTTTTCGGCGTTATGATAAGGCGGTCCTTATCTTTTACGATATAGACCTCGGTTCCCTCTACCCTGAATTCCTTGGGAAGCCGTATCGCCTGTGAACGGCCGTTCATAAAGACCTTTGCAAAGGTTTTATTCATATTTCCCCCTCTTTGCCTTGGTGATATATATTACCAATATATATCACCATTTTTAAGGAATCAAGCGTGAATTCCCGAAGACCTCCGGGGATGCCCCCCCGCCCCCGGCGTCAGGGGAGTTTTCCCGGTTCCAGGAGGACCGAAGCGGCCACCTTCGCCGCGTCCTGTTCCCCCAAAAGATGCCGGATGATCGTCAGCGCCCAGAGGGCGGCGGTGCCGGCGGCCCGGCTGGTGACGATCTTCCCGTCGACCACCACGGCCTCCGCCGACCACTTCCCCTCGGTTAAGCCCTTCTCCGCCCCGGGGTAGCAGGTGAAGCGGCGGTCCCGGAGCAGCCCCAGGGGGGCCAGGACCACCGCCGGGGAGGCGCAGATCGCGCAGACCCACTTGTCCGCGGCGGCGAAGTCCTTGATGAGGGCCCCCACGGCGGCGGAAGCGGCCAGGTTGGTGGCTCCGGGCATCCCCCCGGGGATAAGGACCGCGTCATAGGCGGCCGTGCCCCCCGCTTCCTCCAGGGAGACATCGGCGGCGACGGGGATCCCCCGGGCGCCGGTGACGGTCTTTGAGGGCCCCAGGGCGGCGGTCACCACGGTGATTCCCGCCCGGCGCAAATAATCGATGGGGGTAACCGCCTCCACCTCCTCAAACCCATTGGCTAAAAGAACCAATACTTTTTTTGACATCGCGTACTCCTTCGTCAAAACGATTCGGCGGACCTCCGGTCCGATAGATTCATGGTATGGTATATTATATCAGAATATATCCTCGTACAACAGGCTCCGAGCCGGGGCAGCCGCA
>JAITRV010000044.1 GCA_031288215.1 Spirochaetaceae bacterium
CCCACGGCGATAAAGGCCACGATCCAGATGCGGACCACCGGCCAGGCGGATACCGACGCCGTGATCGACGAGATTCACCAATTTGTGGAGGCCGTTTTCCCCAAAAACCTCACGGTAACCGTGGGGGGGAGCGCCCTGGTGGAGGGGTCCATCAACCATCTGGTGGTGCAATCCCAACTCAGTTCGGTGTTCATTTCCCTCCTCGCGGTCTTCCTCATCATTGCCCTGTCCAACCGTTCCGTGGTGGCGGGGCTCGTCGGCATCATCCCCCTGTCCATCGCCATCTTCATCAACTTCGCGGTGATGGGCTTCCTGGGGATAAAGCTCAACGTCGGCACCGCCATGGTGGCCAGCATCTCCGTGGGGATAGGGATCGACTATACCATCCATTTTATGGAAGCCTATAAGCGGGAGTACCGCGCCGGCGGGGGACGGGGCAATTTCCTCTGGAAGGCCTTCGCCACCTCGGGGAAGGCGATCATCATCAATGCCGTTTCCGTGGGGGCGGGCTTTGCGGTCCTCCTCCTCTCCCAGTTCAACATGATGAAGGACCTGGGTCTGCTCATCACCCTGACCATGGGTACGAGCGCCCTGGTAAGCCTCACGGTTATCCCCGTCCTGCTTACCATGATAAAGCCAAAATTCATAACCGGGGAAGGTCCCCGGAAGATTTAATATAAGGAGTAGTATAAAATGAGAAAAAACATAAGCCTCGTGGGGCTGTTTTTTACCGCCTGCCTCCTGGTTTACGCTCAGGACGCCCAATCCATCGTCCGTTCTTCCCGGGACCGGATCACCGCGGATACGGTGTCTTCCCGGTCCCGGATGGTGATCACCGCCAAGGACGGAAGTACCAGCGAGCGGGTCCTGGATCAGTATTCCAAAGAGGGGCCCCGGGGGGACCGGACCATCATCGTGTTCCAGCGCCCCGTCTCGGTGGCTAACACCCGGTTCCTCACCATGGAGAACCCCGGCGGTTCCGATGACCGCTGGATATTCCTCCCTTCCCTGGGAAAGATCCGGCGGATCGCCGCATCCGAAGGTTCGGGTAGCTTTATGGGTACCGATTTTTCCTACGATGACATTTCCTCCGCCAGCCGGGACGCGGATCTGGACACCCACACCCTGCTCCGGGAGGAAACCCTCAGCGGCCATCCCTGTTACGTGATCGAATCGGTCCCCAAGGACCGCTCCTACCAGTATTCCAAAATGGTCCAGTGGGTAGACAAGGGGTCTTCCATTTCCTACAAGCTGGAACTCTACGACCGCCGGGGAACCCTGGTGAAACAGGTGGACATCCTGGAAACCAAAGAAGTCCAGGGGCGGGAAACCCCCACGGTAACCCGGATGAGCACCCTGTCCGCGGGGACCTCCACCACGATCTATATGGATATTATCAAATACGACGACCCCATCCCCGAAGGGGTCTTCACCGTCAATTACCTTGAAACCGGGAGGCCCCGATGAAAACCCTGATCGTTTCTTTTGCGGCCCTGCTGCTCCTGGCCGCCCCCCTGTCCCTGGCGGCCCAGGATGACGGCCAGGGAGGCTTCGGCTTCGGCTTTGCCGATGAAGACACTGCCGGTTCCGCCGGCCTCTCCTCCCCCGCCCCGACGGTCATCATCGGCGGGGAGCTTTCCTCGGTGTTTACCGCCTATCCCCATGACTTTCGCTCCTGGGACGATACCCTCAAGAGCAGCCTGGGGGACCTCCTTTCCGGGAGCCTCAGCGTTTCCGCCTTCGCTTCCAACGCCGAGGGCTTCATCAGCCTCAAGCTCGCGCCGGTCTTTGGCGCCTCCGCCGCCTCCCCGCTGTCCATCGACGAGGCCTATGCCCGGGCCTTTTTCGGCGCCCTCACCGTCGAAGCGGGCCTGCGGAAGCTCACCTGGGGCAAGGCGGACAGCCTGGGCCCCCTGGACGTGATAAACCCCCTGGATTACCGGGACCTCACGGATCTGACCGACATTTTGGCCATGAAGATAAGCCGGCCCATGCTCCACCTCACCTACAGCCTCGGGAACTTCTCCAAGCTGGAGGCGGTGTTTGTCCCCTGGTTTGAGGGCCACCGCTTCGCCGCCGACGGGCGCTGGGCCCCCTCCCAGATAGGGGGTATGCTCTCCACGGTGGAAAATTCCCTCGCCCCGCTGGTCATGGCGAACCCCGCCCTGGTTCCGGCCATACCCCGCATCACCGAATACCTCCGGGGCCTCTTTGCCCGGCAGGATACCCTCCTCTCAACCACCGGCTTAGGCTACGCCCAGGCGGGGCTGCGCTTCACCACCACGGTGGGGGCCTCGGACCTGGGCATCCAGTACTACTTCGGGAGGCTCCCCCGGCCGGCGGCGGCCTTTACCGGCATGGAGCAACTGGTTGCCCAGGCCGCGGCCGGATCGGACCTTACCTGGCGGCCCGCCTACGATTACAACCGCTACCACCAGATCGGAGCGGACTATGCCCAGGTGATCGGGGGCTTTAATATCCGGGCGGAACTGGCGGCGAACATCACCGAGGACCTCGCCGGCGACGACGGGGAGATCTACAACCCCTCCCTGGCCTGGTCCCTGGGCTTTGACCGGGACCTCCTCTGGGGGATAAACCTCAACCTCCAGGTAAACGAGACCATCCGGCTCTTCGACGGCCAGGTTCAGGATAACCGCGTCCTGGACGTGGAGGCCGGTACGGATATCAGCTCCACCCGGCTCACGGGGATTCTCTCGAAGAAATTCCTCCGGGATGAACTGGAAGTCCGGACGGCGCTGATCTGGGGCCTGGAAGACCAGGACTTCTACATCCTCCCCGGCCTTTTCTGGACCCGGGGCGATGTGGTTCTGGAATTTTCCGGGGGCATCATTGCCGGAGAAAAGACCGGCGAACTGGGCCAATACCGGGATAACGGTTTCATCAAGCTCGGCCTCACCTACAGTTTCTAAGTTTGCCG
>JAITRV010000085.1 GCA_031288215.1 Spirochaetaceae bacterium
TCAAATGGCAATACTGGATAGCCGGAAGAAGGAACCGATCCTGGCCAAAGGGCTGCCGAATCGGGCGAGCCGGGTGGTGAAAGAGCTGGCGAGGTACCAGGAACAGGGGAAGGTCCAGATAGCCTCCGAGGCCGGATGTCTTGGGTATACCCTGTACCGGGAATTGAGCGCATTCGGGTTTGACTGCCGGGTGATACCGCCTGCCACGGTGTTTCACGGGGGGGATGGGGCGGTGAAGACCGACTACCGGGATGCGGTAGACATCGCCTGGATGCTGAGGAGGAACGAAGGGGAGAGCATAGCAGTACCGACGAAGGAAGACGAGGCGACCCGGGACATGATCCGGTGCCGGGGGGACCTGACCGAAAACCAGAAGAGCATGAAACAGCGGCTGTTGAAGTTTCTGCTGAGGAAGGGGGTGAACTATGAGAGTGAGCGGTATTGGACAGGGAAGCACTCCCCGTGGTTGAGGGGGCTGAAGTTTGAGGAGGGGATGGAACAGGTGACGATGGAGGAATATCTGGAAGAGGTACAGCGGCTGGAGGAGAAGATCCGACGGCTGGACAAAAAGATAGAGGAGGCGGCGATGAGTGAGCGATATGGGGAGGCGGTCAGGAAGCTGCGAGCCTTCCGGGGGATAGACTACCTGACGGCGTTGTCCCTAGTGTGTGAGATCGGGGATTACCAGAGGTTTCCCACCGCGGAGGCGTTTATGTCGTACCTGGGGCTGGTGCCGTCGGAGTATTCGAGCGGGAAGAAGCGGAAACAGGGGGGGATAACGAAGACGGGGAACGGACATGTGAGGAAGCGGTTAACGGAATCGTCGTGGCACGACGCCCGACCGAACCAGGAGAGCAAACGGCTAGAGCAACGGCGGGAGGGGACGGAGGAACGAACGATCCGGTATGCGGACAAAGCAATGAGGAGGCTGCATGAGAAATACACCCGGATGGTCTACAAAGGGAAATCGAAACAGACGGCGATCACGGCGGAGGCCCGGGAACCGGCGGGTTTTATCTGGGGAGTGATGAAGGGGGCGGCATGAGCGAAGGGAAGGAGGAAGAGGTACAAGAGGAAGATAGCGGAATGAGGAGGGAAACTGCGGGTAGTATACCCGACTCGATAAAGGGAGACCCCCGGAACTCCTATAGGGCACCTGACGGCGAACAAGCGGTTCGAAGTCTGACCCCTGCTACAAGGCTGAGGCACCCCCCGATGATTAGAAAGGCAAGCAGTACCCAACAAGGGAATATCATCGGACGAAAGTCCGCCTGATCAAGCGTCGCGGACAGTTTCCCTTCTCATTTTGCTATCATGGTTTCATGTTAAAAATGAAAAGATTAGAGTGATTTCACAAAATTGTTGTAAGAGGGTATTGACACGGGAGCACATCATATCAGGAGGACAGGGGGAGAGCGGAGATGACGGATAAAAAGATGGCGGGGAGAGCGTATGATCCGAAGGAGGAAGGGATTTTATACCTGATGATAGACGGGGCGGCAATAAACACGCGGGTAAAGGACGAAGGGGGGACGAGTTGGCGGGAAAACAAGCTGGGAATAGTGTTTGACAGCACAAATATGAGGCGACGCAAGGGGGAGGACCCTGTTTCCGGGGAAGCACACTATGAGATTATGAAGAAGGAGTATGGAGCGGTAGTGGGCGGAGTTGCGGAGTTCAGGAAACAACTGGTTGATTGCGCGGTACGGAACGGGTACGGGAGATATCGGCAGACGGTAATCATAAGCGACGGGGCGACGTGGATCAGAACCATGTGCGAAGAAATCTTTCCCGATGCCGTCCAGATACTGGATTTATTTCATCTGGCGGAAAACATCTACAGCTTTGCGAAATATCTGTTTAACGGGGATGCCGGACAGTATGAGGGGTGGGCAAAGGAGATGATAGGGCTGAAGGGAAGCAGGACGGAGGAACTGCTGAAACGGCTTGAGGAGTATAAAGGCCGTCCTCTGCCTGCGGGAGTACCGAACATGTATGGGTATGTGAATAACAACCGGGAAAAGATAGATTATGCCGGATATAGGAGACGTGGGTATTATGTAGGGAGCGGCCCGATAGAAAGCGGGAACAAGGTGGTGGTACAGAGGCGGTGCAAACAAGCAGGTATGCGGTGGGATGAAACGAACGCCCAGTATATGCTGAGCCTCAGAGCTAAACACGCCAGCAATCTTTGGTCTGAATACGTAGAAACCTTGCTTTCCGCCGCTTAAAACACGGAAAAAAAAGTTGCACCCATTGCACCCAAAAACGCTTGACATTACCAATAATACACCGTATCATGAATCATACGTGGTTCAAAGGAAGTAGGGTGAAAATCCCGCGCTAACCCGTAACTGTAAGGAGTTCCCACAGGGTGGGGTTCCTAAGCCAGGATACTTTGCTGCGTTTTATCTTATTCCAGGTTTCGTGGGTTAAGCCAAAGGAAACTTTTAATGCTTGGTTATTACAGAAAAGACTGTTCTTACCGCTCGAAAGTTTATAGTTCCCTTAATCCGCGGCCGGATGTTCGTAATGCCATGATGAGGAGTATGCCATGAGTGAGACCAGCGCAATTGAAAAGGCCATGTTGCATCACCTGGACAATCTTACCAAGCCCCGGGGAAGCCTGGGAAAGCTGGAAGAGTTCTGTGTGAAGATGGCGAAGATTCAGAACCAGGTACCCCCCCGGATCGATAAAAAGGGCATCTATGTTTTTGCCGGGGATCACGGGATAACCGAAGAAGGGGTGTCCCTGTATCCTCAGGAGGTTACCCTTCAGATGACGGTGAATTTCCTTACCGGAGGGGCGGGGATCAACGCCCTGGCGGGGGGAACCGGCTGGGAGCTTACCGCGGTAGAAGCCGGGGTGGCCGGGGAATTACCCCCGGAGGAGAGCCTGAAGTCAACATGCCGCTTCATCCGGACCGCTCTGGGGAAAGGCAGCCGCAACTTCTATAAAGGACCCGCCCTCACGGCGGAGGAACTGCAAAAGGCTCTGGAAGCGGGGAAAGACCTCGCCCGGGATGCCCGGGAACGGGGCTATCAGCTTACCGCCATCGGGGATATGGGGATAGGGAACACCTCCACCGCCGCGGCTATGCTTATCGCCGCGGGATTCTCCCCGGAGGAGATGGTAGACCGGGGAACCGGAATCGATGAAAAAATGCTGAACCACAAGCGGAAGGTCCTGGAGGAAGCGGTGGCCTTGAGGAAACCCGCCAAGACCGGGGAGGCCATCATGGAACAACTCGGTTCCTTTGATCTGGCCATGATGACGGGCTTCATCCTGGGCCTTAAAGGGCAGGGAATCGGCTGTGTGGTGGACGGCTTCCCCGTTACCTCCGCCGCCTACATGGCCTTCCTCATCGACCGGAGCGTAACCGATTATCTCTTTGCGGGACACCTCTCCAAGGTGGTGGGGCATAAGCCGGTACTGGACGCCATGGGTCTGGAACCCATCGTATCCCTGGATATGCGCCTGGGGGAAGGTACCGGCGCGGTCATTGGAGGATTCATCATCGACCTGGCGGTTCAGACCGCCCGGAAGATGGCATCCTTCGCCGAAGCGGGGGTTTCTACCAGTGAGCAGGAGGAAGAGAACTATTAGGGGCTTCTGTCTTTTATATATGAAGGGATGTTGCCGGGATGTTCGATAGGTTTCTTTCTACCCTGGCGCTGGTTTCCCGAATCAAGGTGAAACTCCCCTATTCCTTCGATCCTTCCCGGATGGACTTCTACCTCCCGGTAGCGGGTATTTTTCCCGCCGTCCTGGGAGGGCTGGGCTTTTTGCTGGGGTATCGGTTCATTGACCAGGGACCCGTCACGGTAATCCTGGTCCTCATCGTCCAATACCTGAGCTTCAACCTCTTCCACCTGGACGGCCTGGCGGATACCGCCGACGCCTTCCTGGGCGCCTTTGACCGGGAAAAACGGAAGGCCATTCTCAAGGATTCCCGGCTGGGGGTGTACGGCTTCTTTGCCGCCTTCTTCGTCCTGGCCCTGAAGATCGCCCTGCTCCAGGGCCTTTTCCCCCTGATCCTCCGCTTCCCCGCCGCAGTCCTGGCCTACCCCATCAGCGGCCGCCTGAGCGCGGCCCTGATCCCGGCCATGAGCCCTCCCATGAGCCCCCAGGGGCTGGGGGCTTTGGCCAAGGACAGCCGGCTGTGGCGGGCTGTTGCCGGAGGGCTGAGCGCCCTGGCCCTCTGGGCGGCCCTGGTTTATGGGGGAATAGGGCTTTCCACTTTCCTCGGGGGGCCCCTCCCCTCCCCCGCGCCCTCCCTCCCGGGCATGGTTCTCTGGGCCCTCCCCCTGGTAAGCCCCCTCCCTTCCCGGATCCTGGCCGGGCTCTACGGAAAACACCTGGGAGGCTATACCGGGGACGCTCTGGGGGCCGCGGTGGAACTGGGGGAACTCCTCCACCTGGGGGCGGCCTTCGCGTTCATGAGGGTCTTTGTTGAATACCGAATTTGACGCATATTATCGAGCCGTTTACGGTGAACGTTGGGAAAAGTTGCGGGAAAGCCTCCTGGAAGGCACCGCCGTCGAGGCCTATACCCGGAATCTCCGCGCTCCCTATATGCTGGACCGGGCTTCGGTCCTGGCGGCCCGGTCCCTCAGGCTCCCCGAGGAGGGGATCATCCTGGATGCCTGCGCCGCCCCCGGGGGGAAGAGCCTGGTCATCGCCTCCCTCATGGGCCGGGGGGTGAGGCTCCTCGCCAACGAGTTGTCCTCACAACGGCGGCGGCGGCTGGTAAAGGTCCTGGACGAACACCTGGAGGGGGAAAGGCGGTCCCGGGTTACGGTCTCGGGCTTCGATGCCGCCGCCCTGGGGAGCCGCCGCTCCGAGCAGGGCCGTTTCGGGGGGATACTTCTGGATGCCCCCTGTTCCAGTGAGCGCCACGTACTCCGCAGCCCCAAGGCTCTGGAGGAATGGACGCCGGCCCGGCCCCGTTTCCTGGCCCGCCGGCAATGGTCCCTTCTCTCCGCAGCCTTCCTGCTTTTACGGCAAGGCGGCTCCCTGGTATACGTAACCTGCGCCCTCTCTGAGGAAGAAAACGATCTGGTGGCGGCCCGGCTTATCAAAAAATACGGCGACGAGTTGATGACGGATGAACCGGACTTTGAGGAGGGGGAAAAAACCCGGTACGGCCGGCTCATCCTGCCCGACCGTTCCGGGGG
>JAITRV010000128.1 GCA_031288215.1 Spirochaetaceae bacterium
GCGGAACCATAGGTTCCGAGGGAAGCTTTTCGGGAATTATTCCAGGCAAGTGTCCAGGGAAGCTATAACGAGGCCCTGAAGGACTGGCGGGGGTACCTGCTGATGGCGATAGACGGGAGTCATATTGCCCTTCCGCCGGATGCCGCCCTGCGCACGTACTATGGGGCGACCGGGCATGAATTGACTGCGGCAACGGCCCAAGTCTCGTTGCCGTATGATATAGAAAATGACATCATCGTAGACGCAAGAATAGAACCGCTGAGCGAAGATGAGCGGAGCCTGGCGAAAGAACATATCTGTTAACTTGTTGACAGTGTGGTCCCTCCCCCCTCCTGAGTACGCCTCACGTTTTCTCTGCCGACTGCCTGCTAGCCCAGGGCCACATCCAGGGCCATCATCAGGGCGAAGCCCGCCATGAGGCCGGCGGTGGCGATGTGTTCGTTCCCCTGCCGGTGGGATTCGGGGATCACCTCCTCGGCCACCACGAAGATCATGGCCCCGGCGGCGAAGGACAGGGCGTAGGGCAGGATGGGCCGGATGAAGAAGACCAGGGCCGCCCCCAGGACCCCGGCGAAGGGTTCCACCAGGCCCGAAAGCTGGCCGTACCAGAAGGCCCGGAGGCGGCTCATCCCGTCCCGGCGGAGGGGGATGGAAACCGCCGCGCCCTCGGGGAAATTCTGGAGGCCGATTCCCAGTGCCAGGGCCAGGGCGCCGGTGAAGCCCATTCCGGGAATCCCCGCGGCCACGGCGGCGAAGCCCACCCCCACGGCGAGCCCCTCGGGAATATTGTGGATGGTGATGGCCAAAACCAGCAGCGCCGAGCGGCCCCAGTTGGTCTTGGGGCCCTCCGCGTCCTGGAGGGGGTATTCGATGTGCAGGTGGGGGAGGAGCCGGTCCACCAGGCGCAGGAAGATCCCCCCGGCTGTAAAGCCCGCCACCGCGGGGAACCAGGAGGGGATTCCCATCGACTCCGCCATGGTGATGGCCGGCTGCAGGAGGGACCAGAAGCTCGCCGCAATCATCACCCCTCCGGCAAATCCGAGCATCCCGTCCAGGATTCTGCGGTCAATGGTCTTAAAGAAAAACACCGCCGCGGCCCCCAGGGCGGTGAGCCCGTAGGTAAAGAGGGTGGACAACAGGGCCTGGATTATCACGCTTTGACGGGAAAACCATTCCATAGGGGTACGGTACCACAGAATACGGCCCCGGGCAATGGCCCCCAGCCGCCAGGCCCCCCCGGCAGATCTCCCCCCCCGTGCCGGTGCCGGGCAGGGCCTGGGTTTTTCCGGGAGAATCGGGTATGATGGGCGGCGGAGGAATTGCCGAATGAAACTCATCTTTTTGGGACCCCCGGGAGCGGGGAAAGGGACGCTGGCCGCCCGGGTGGTGGAGATCCTGAAGGTCCCCCACATCAGCACCGGGGCCATTTTCCGCTCCGCCATCGCGGAGAAAAGCCCCCTGGGGCTCAAGGTACAGGCGATTATCGGGGGCGGGGGCCTTGTGGACGATGAAACCACCATCGCCCTGATTCGGGAACGGCTGGACCGGGAAGACGCCCGGGGGGGATATATCCTGGACGGTTTCCCCCGGACCATACCCCAGGCGGAAGCCCTGGCGGCCTTTTCCCCGGTGGACCGGGTGGTAAACTTCGATATCCCCGATTCAGCGGTGCTGGAACGGCTTTCGGGCCGCCGGGTCTGCCGGAACTGCGGGGTCAACTACCACATCACCTTCAACAAGCCGAAACAGGAAAAGGTCTGCGACCGCTGCGGCGGCGAGGTCTATACCCGGGACGACGACCGGGAGGAGGCGGTGGCCAAGCGGCTGGAGGTCTACCGGGCGCAAACGGCCCCCCTGATCGGCTTCTACCGGGACCAGGGCATCCTGGTTGACGTGGACGCCCGGCCGGCGGTGGAAGCGGTGCTGGCCGCCTTCAAGCAGGCCCTGCATATCCGGATCTGACGGGGGCGGGGAGCGGCGGCTTAGCCGTCGGGGTTTTCCCGGACATAGGCGGAGATGACCGCGGCCATGCCGGCGAGGTCCCGCTCCCGGCCTAAGCGGGTCTTGAGGTAGGTGCCGAAGCGGAAGTTGTCGCAGAAATAGGCGAAGAAACGGCGGGCCCGGCTCAGGTGGAATTCCGGGGGCTGGTACCGTGCCAGCAGTTCCAGAAAACGGAGGGCCGTTTCTTCCAGGATCGCCGGCCGGGGCTTTTCCGCCGGGGCCTCCCCGCCGCGGAAGCGGGCGAAGATCCAGGGGCAGCGCACCGCTAAACGGCCGATCATCACGGCGTCGCAGGGCCCCGCCGCCCGGCGGAGGATCTCCTCGGCGCTGCGTATATCCCCGTTCCCCGCCACGGGAATGCCCAGGGCCTCCCGGAGGAGGCCCACGTATTCCCAGCGGGGGCGGCGCCGGAATTTTTCCCGGGCCGTCCGGGGATGGAGGGTAATGAGGTCCACCCCCTCGGATTCGAGGCGCCGGCAGAACCGGATGAGGTACTCCGGGTCGTCCCGGGCCCCTATCCTGAGCTTGACGCTCAGGCGGCTTTTGACCTCCCGCCGCACCAGGCGGATGAGTTCCCCGGCCCGGTCGATGGAGTCCATCCACCGGACCCCGGCGCCGGCGCGGACGATGGCCGGGGCGGCGCAGCCCATGTTGAGGTCTATGCCGGCGTTTTCCCGCCGGTCCAGCAGGGCGGCGGCGGCGGCCAGTTGTTCCGGCCGGGCCCCCACCAACTGGTATACCACCCGGTCCGGGCAGGGACCCCCGTCGGTATAGAAGGCCTCGAAGGGGCCCCCCGCCAGGAGGGTGCCGGCGTTTATCATCTCGGTAAAATAAAGATCCCCGCCCCCGAAAAATTCGACCAGTTCCCGCAGGGCCCGGTGGCTTAATTCGGCCATGGGTGCTAGCATTAATGGCTTGGATATAGTATACTCAAACATAGTTTCATCCTTTGGGAGGCATCCGGGTATTTTATTCCCGGCGGAAAACTTACCGAATAATATCTTGACTTGTATTATACTATGCCGTAGAGTATAAAGAGTAGAGGAGCGTACCGCATGATAGCAAAGAGTGATTTGCCCAGCATCAATGAGAAGCCGCCGGAGGGCATCAAACCGGAGGGTGTTGCCTACCGCGTTCTGGTGGTTGATGATTCCATGTTTATCGCCAAACAGCTCGGTCAAATTTTTACTTCCGAGGGCTTTGAGGTTGCGGGTACCGCCGCGGATGGGGCTCAGGGAGTAGAAAAGTACAAAGAATTGTACCCCAATGTCGATTTGGTAACTATGGACATCACGATGCCGGTAATGGACGGGGTTTCCGCCCTGGAAAAGATCCTGGAATTTGATAAACAGGCCACGGTCATCATGGTGAGCGCCTTGGGAAAGGAGGATGTAGTTAAAAAATCCCTCCT
>JAITRV010000131.1 GCA_031288215.1 Spirochaetaceae bacterium
GCAGGGAAATACCCCGGGCGACCCCTTTTGAGCAGAGGAACCAGTTATGCCGTAGGCATCAAGAGCAACGTCGCGAACAGGGGGCGACCGGGGTATTTCCCTGACAGGACCCCCCCGCAGATATCTCGTGTGCCGGCCCATGCCGGCCCGTGCCGGGAGGATCAGCCAGGGGGACTATCCCCCGGCCTGTCCTGGGGGTTCCGTGAAGCATCCTATCTTCCTGAATTTCGCGTAGCGTCTTTCCAGGAGAACCTCCGTCTCCAGGGCGGAAAAGCGGGCCACCGCATCCTTGAGGTAATCGGCGATGTTTTTGGCCATCAGGGGAATGTCGTTATGGGCGCCCCCCTCCGGTTCGTTGATGATCCGCTCACAGACCCCGAAGCCCAGAAGATCCTCGGAACAGATCTTCATGAGGCCCGCGGCTTCCCGTTCCCGGGAGGCGTCCTTCCAGAGGATCGAGGCGAAACCCCGGGGGCTTATCACCGAGTAGAGGGCGTTCTCCAGCAGGGCCAGTTCGTCGCAGACCCCCATGGCCAGGGCGCCGCCGGAACCCCCCTCGCCCAGGATGACGGTGATCACCGGGGTTTTCAGGGTCATAAACTCCATGAGGTTGCGGGCAATGGCCTCTCCCTGGCCCCGTTCTTCGGCGCCGACTCCGGGGAAGGCGCCGGGGGTGTCCACAAAGCAGATCACCGGCCGGCGGAATTTCTCCGCCTGCCGGGCCAGCCGCAGGGCCTTCCGGTAGCCCTCGGGGTGGGGCATGGAAAAGTTGGCCTTCTGGAGTTCCGCGATGTCCCGGCCCTTGACCTGGGCGGCGACGGTTACCGGGACCTCCCCCAGGAGGGCGACGCCCCCCAGTACCGCCGGGTCGTCGGCGAAGTGGCGGTCCCCGTGGAATTCGGTAAATTCGGTGAATATGGCGGGGATATAGTCGTAGATCGAGGGCCGCCGCATGTCGTGGAGCAGGTCAAGCCGCTGGGTAATGGTTAAGGCCGGCATCAGGAGGCCTCCCGCTTATAGCCGTGGAGCCGGAGGAGCCGGGAGAGTACCTCCCGCAGGTCCCGCCGCCCGACTATCATGTCGGCAAAGCCGTGTTCCAGGATGAATTCCGCGGACTGGAAGTTGTCCGGCAGAACCTGGCCGATGGTGCCCTGGATCACCCGTTTCCCCGCGAAGCCCACCACCGCGCCGGGTTCGGCGATGATGATGTCCCCCAGGGACGCGAAGGAGGCGGTTACCCCCCCGGTGGTGGGGTCCGTGAGGACCGAGATGTAGAGCTGCCCCGCCTGGCTGTGCCGGGCCACGGCCCCGCTGGTTTTCGCCATCTGCATCAGGGAGATGATCCCCTCCTGCATCCGGGCGCCCCCGGAGGCGCTGAAGAGGATCACCGGCAGCCGGTGGGCCGCGGCGTATTCAAAGGCCCGGGTAATCTTCTCCCCCACCACGCTGCCCATGCTGGCCATCATGAACCGGCTGTCCATGATGCCGATCACCGCGGGCAGGGTCCTGATGGAGGCCTTTCCGGTGATCACCGCCTCCCGGGCGCCGCACTCCTTTTGCAGATGGGCGATTTTTTCTTCATATTTGGGAAACCCTATGGGGTTTCCTGAGTCCATCTCCCGGTCAAATTCCGTAAAACTCCCGTCATCCACGGTGAGTTTGAGCCGTTCCTGCCACCCAAGGCGGGAATGATAGCCGCAATGGCCGCAGACCTTATAATCCCACTCAAAGGGGTCCAAATGGGTAAGCCCTTTGCATTGGGGACAGATAAAGCCGCGGCCCTGCGATATTTCGATTGATTCACTAGCCATATCGGTAAAGATATACGCTCCGGGGGATCAGGTCAAGGAGCCGGGCCGGCTTGGTATTCAGGGGATGCTTTAAATTACCGATAAGTATATGATGACAATTGTTAGCCGGTTGCCCGGAAATTTGATTTCTTACCCTGGATTGAGTATGATCAATGTAATGATGATGAAGAAACCTGTTTTTCCCCGAATAGTCGGCCTTTTTTTGTTATATAGCGCCGTTTTTGTTCTTTTGGTAATGATCCAGTTCACCCGACAGGGAGCTTTTACCCATCATGTGGGAAATATGGTGGTGTCCGGCTTTTATCGATTAAACGATGAACGGGGAAGCGTCTTTTCTCCCAATAGTTATTCCGTGGCCAATGGGGTGAGCGTCTTTTTTGGGGGAATTGAATTCTGCCTGAATGAAGACGAGGGGTTTATCATCATTCCCGAGCGCGGGGGAACGGAATCCCTGACGCCGGAATATATGGTTTTGTCCGGGGAAACGGCCCTGTTCCGGCTCTCCGGGGGGACCGAACTGACCTTTGCCACCCGCTATGCCGGGGGATCTCTGGAACTGCGGATCAGCGGGGCCCTGGGGGAAGGCGTCCGGGCCCTTGAACTGCCCTACCGGCCGCTCAGGACCTCCCGGGTCCGGGATACCAGGGACGGTGAGATCACCGTCATTGCCGGGGGCATTGAATACGGCTTTGGAAAGTCCGTGCTTAACAGTGATCGGCGGGTCCTCAACATCGAAGCCGGGAGCCCGGCCATTTCATACCGGGCGATTCCGGAAAGCAAAGTCTTTAACCCCGGAGACTTCATCATCGGCGGCGCCGGAACTAAAGAGGAGTATGAGGCGGCCCTTTCCTGGTGGCGGGATCAGTCCTTCTCCCTGTGGACCCGGACTATCGGGAACAGTAATAATGAGGTTACGATCAACGCCTATATAGGGGATTCCCTGCACCGGGGGGCCTATAAGTCGGCGGTGGCCGCGGTTTCCCCGGCCTTTTTGAACGGGGATCGGCGGACCTTTGAGTCCTCGGTATACCTGGGGCGGCTGGATATCGGGCTGCGATCCATCTCCCTCTTTGAACGGGAAAAACTGAGCCGTCTGTCCCGGTTGATAAATGAAAAATCCCGGGATATTTTACGGGACGTCCATATCATTGAGTACCTGGCAATCCGGGGATACCATAACTTTATTGATGACGGGGCGGAAATTGTCAAAGCCCTTGATCCCGCTTCGATCCCGGAGGATCTCACGGCGGGTATCCTGGAGGGCTGGTACGATTGGCGGAAATACCGTCCCGATCAGGAAAACCCCTTCGACCGGCTCATCGATCAGGCCTGTTTTGTCATCTCCGGGGGCGTACGGATGACCCCGAAAGGGGAGGGGGTATTGGTTTTCAACGGCAACGGCGAGGCGGATATCGAATTCAACTTCCGCCTGGGAAAAGCCCTGGAACTCTACGGGGAAACCAGCGGCGAGGATGGCTGGGCCGGCCTGGGGCGCTCCCTGATCCTGTCAATTCTGTCTATGGCAGACTCCTCAGGCTCCCTGCCGGAAACGATGATCCTGTCGGAAACCGGAATCATCCGGGAGAAAAGCGAAAGCGTCCGGTTCAATTCCTCCCGGCTCTACAAAACCATTCCCGCCGATGCCTGCCCCCATGCCGCCGGCCTTTCCGGGGGAATGTGGGCATGGACCACGGCATCCGGCATATCCATGACCCAGAACTCTAATATGGCAGATATTTCCGTCTCCTTCCCCATGGGGGAAACCCACTATATGATAATCCGGGGGGTCCGGCCTTTTACCCGAATCCAGCTCTACGATATCGATTTCCGCACAGACCCCCAGTTTGAACGCTACGATTCTTCAGGCTGGTCTTATTCGGCCTCGGAACAAACCCTGCTGCTCAAGATGAAGCACCGATCCTCGGTAGAACACATCCGCATCTTCTATTAAACCAATACTCCCGGCACGGACCGGCATGGGCCGGCACAGGCCGGAGGATACCCCTGACTGGTCCTCCCGGCACGGGCCGGCATGGGCCGGCACAAGAGATATCTGCCGGGGGGTCCTGTCAGGGAAATACCCCGGTCGCCCCCTGTTCGCGACGTTGCTCTTGATGCCTACGGCATAACTGGTTCCTCTGCTCAAAAGGGGTCGTCCGGGGTATTCCCCTGCCACCCCCCTTCGCCGTTTCTGCCCATGCCGGCCCGTGCCGGTTTTTCCGGCGGGAGTATCCGCGGCCTGCCTTTCCGCGTGGGGGCGGGTACGGCTGCCGGCTGAGGCTGCCGTGGCCGGCTGGGGCGAAGGGCTTTATGGTTGCAAGAAGCTTGGGAGGAGTGAGGAGTTTTCTGATCAGGTGTCTTTTTCCGCTCCTCACTCCAAATTTGGTGCCTGGCACCGCCTCCGTTGGATATTGAAATAAATTTTATTTTTAATAAATCGGCCATGGTACAATCACACGCCTATATATACCTGAACCTCCGCAAGCAATACATTTTCCGGTTCCATTACATATACGGCATTTTCCATATTCTCTGGTATACCCCATTCCAAAACAATAACTACATTTCCCCGATCCATAACAAGCCGGACAAGATTCTCCGGTCGATGAATCTGTATAACAAGATAATAATGACAATGCCAATAAAATTATTAAATAAATGGGTATCTTTTTTAACATATCCCGTTCCTTACGGTTATATATTTTATACCACTATAAATTTTATACCACCCACGATAAAATCACGTGGCATAATAATTCCGTATGTCATCTCACGTGATCTGAGGCGCAAGAAATTTCGCATAACAGGCCGCTATACTG
>JAITRV010000213.1 GCA_031288215.1 Spirochaetaceae bacterium
CGGCGGAACCGTCAGCGGGAATACGCCGAACTAAGCCCGTACCGCGCTCCCGGGAATTTCTCAGACAACCCTGTCCTTTTTGCCCGTAACGTGGTATCTTAAAAGAGAACACGGGCCGATCCCGAAAAGATTTCGGCCGGAGGGAAATCATTCAGAGGGGGCGCGGCGGTGCCGATAAGGACCAGTTTTTTTCAGGATATGCTCAGTCCAAAGTTCAATCCCCGGGCGGTGTTGGATATATCCGGGGGGGGGAAGGTCCTGGTGATCAGCGATTTTCACATGGGCGGAGGCCGGGGGGATGATCTGGCCGATAACGGTTCCCTCCTCACGGAGATGCTGGAGGGCTACTACCTGCCCCGGGGCTGGCATATCGTCCTCAACGGGGATATCGAGGAATTGCAGCGCTTCTCCCTGGCCTCCATCCGGGCCCGGTGGGGGGCCCTGTACCGGGTGATGGACAAATTCGCCGCGGAGGGCCGGCTCTACAAGATCGTGGGCAACCACGATGAGGATCTGATTTTTGAAAAGGACTACCCCTATCCCCTTTTTCCGGCGGTACGGATCGAGACGGCCCTCATCCCCATCTATGTGTACCACGGCCACCAGTCCTCCCGGGTATACACCGACTATAACTACCTCATCCGGGCGGCCCTGCGCTATTTCTTTAAGCCCATCGGGATCAGGAATATTTCCTCCGCCCGCAGCCCCCACCGGCGTTTTTACGTGGAAAAGCAAGCCTACGATTTTTCCCTGAAAAACCACTGTATCTCCATCATCGGCCATACCCACCGCCCCCTCTTTGAATCCCTGGGCCGTTTCGAATATATTAAATTCGAGGTTGAACGGCTCTGCCGGGATTATCCCTCCTCCGCCGGGGAAACCCGGAAGCGGATTGCCGCGGAGGTGAGCGCCCTCAGGGTTGAAATGGGCAAGCTCCAGCGTTCCGAGCGGCGGGTTCTCCGGCACAGCCTGTACGGGGAGCAGTTCCCCGTTCCCTGCCTCTTCAATTCGGGCAGCGCCATCGGGCGCAAGGGGATCAACGCCATAGAGCTGGATAATGAAAACATC
The DNA here is from genome assembly GCA_031288215.1 of Spirochaetaceae bacterium. GTDB lineage: Bacteria > Spirochaetota > Spirochaetia > Treponematales > Breznakiellaceae > JAIRMO01. The sequence goes on from JAITRV010000213.1 coordinate 1,069, forward strand.
GCCCTGATCTACTGGTTCTCCGAGGGGGAGGGAAAGAAATTTATAAATCGGGGCTGGTATAAGGTCGAAAAACATAAGGGGACGAAATACCGCCGGTCCGTTCTCAACCAGGACCGGTTTGAGTATGTGAAGGCCCGGATAGAACTCCTGGGGATGCATGAGCCGGCGGAAATAGAACCTGAAGGTTCGGCGCTCCGGGGGGTACAAGGAGCATAAAAATGGCCGGATATGGAGCGCGTATTGTCGGGAGGGTTATCGTTCTCTTGATCCTCATCGCGGCCCTGGCCGGGGCCGGTATCGTATGGTTCGATTATCTCAACATCATTGACGCCAAGGGGGTATTGGCCCCGGTCTACCGGTTCATGGGCCTGATCCCCCGGTCCCAGGAGGAAACCGGGGATGACGAGATCCTCTCCATCGACGCGGAACGGCTGGCCGTCCGGCTTGAGGCGCTGGAATTGCGGAACCTGGAACTGGACCGGCGGGAAGCGGGGATCGAGCAGCGCCAGGGGGAGATTGAGCAGATGGCCGGGGAGCTTGAGGACCGCCAGAAAGCTTTGGACGAACGGGAAAAATCTATCAATGCCCAAACCGAAGACGCCGAAAATAAACAAAGGAACGTCGAACAGTTTGCCCGGTATTTAAACGGTATGCCTCCGGCCCAAGCGGTGGGGATCATTACCGCCATGAACGATCAGGACGCTATCGACGTACTCCGGATGACCGAACGGATCGCTCAGGCGGAAGGAACCACTTCCATCGTATCCTACTGGCTCTCCCTCATGCCCGCGGAACGGGCGGTGGAACTCCAGCGTAAGATGGTGGGACGCCCCTCCGGCTTTAACTGAGGTATCCTGAAAAGGACTTCCGGAAGATCATAAGGAGCCTGATAATCGGGATTTTTTGCCCCCGCAAAAAATCCGCCGATACGGCAGGTTCCGAGGAGGCCGGGCGGTGATTCAGGTATCCCCCCCTATCCATACAGAACGTCCCGAAACTATCCCCCCGGAAGGGCCGGGGGCCGCGGAAAGCATCCCCAAGGATAAATGGGGGGTCTTTGCCAAGCTCCTGGAAGGACTGATCCACGGCGGCACGGGAGCGGGAAAAGCCCGCACGGCCCCCGGAGACCCGGAACCCGGAAATTCGGGAGACCCGCCGGATTCCGGGGACCTGTTGGGTCCGGAAGACCCCGCGGGTCTCGCGGACCCCGCGGCTCTTGCCGGCTTGCCGGCATGGGGAGCCCCCGCGGGTCCGGAAGATCCCGCGTTAGAAGACCCCCCGGCTCTTGCGGACCCCTTGGATCCGGAAGACCCCGCGGGCCGGGCAGGCCTGTTGGGTCTCGCCGGATTAGCCGCATTGGACGACCCCGCGGGCCCTGCGGGGTCGTTGGGCCGTGCCGGTTCCCCCGCAGGGGAAGACCCGCCGGGCCCCGCGGGCTCACCCGCGTTAGAAGACCCCGCGGGTCTCGCGGACCCGTTGGCAGGGGAAGATCCCGCGGGCCGGGGAGCCCCCTTCGGTCCCTTCTCCGGCCCCTTCGGGGAGGAGGTCCTGGCGGGCGGCTCCTTCCCTGCCGGGCAGGAGGGGGACCGGACGGCCGCCGATGCCCGGAAGCTCCGGGACTTCCCGGAGTTCCTGTTCAGGACGGAAGGCAGGTCCGGTTCCCCCGCAGGGGAAGCCCCCCCGGCTCGGGGAGATCCCTTCGGTTCCGCCGCTCCCGTACAAAAAGACGCCCCGGGCCCCCGCCGGAATGAAGGCCGGGAGAAACGCCGGGAACGCCTTTCCCTGGAGGTCCGGGACTACCGGGAGGCCCCTCAGACGGAGCTTCCCCGGGAAGCCTTCTCCGGGCCGGCGCGGCCCGCGGACAGCCGGGAGGTGGAACTCCGCCTGGAACTTCCCCAAGGGCGCGGACCATCCCCGGAACGCGGGGCCGCCGAATCCGCCGGGAACTTCGAGAACCTCCTCGCCGGGGAACTCCGGGGGACCCTGGGGGAGGACATCATCCGCCAGGCCGCCCTGATCCTCCGGGACGGGGGATCGGGGCTTATCCGGCTCGCCCTCAAACCGGAAAGCCTGGGAACTGTAAAGATACGCCTGGAAATGGCCGAAAACAAGGTATCGGGCCGGATTATCGTGGAAAGCGACGAGGTCCTGCGGGCCTTTGAACGGGAAATTCAAACCCTGGAACAGGCTTTTCGGGATTCCGGCTTTGACGGGGCGAGCATCGAAATGGCGATCAGCTCCGGGAACGGCGGGGAGGGCCGGGAACGGCACGGGCAGGAGGAGGGCCGGCCCTTCTTTGCGGGCCGGGAACGGGTCCGGCAGGCGGCGGCGGACTACGATTCCTCCGCGGCCCTGGCGGCGGAAGAATTCCTGGCCGGGGACGGAATCCCCGCGTCATCCCGGCGGCCGGTGAATATGCTTGTTTAATATGGCATGAGGAGAGATAAAATGGAAATTCCAAGGCAAAGTCCGCAGGAGCAGATGGAAACTGCCCGGATCGTACAGGAACATAACGCAAAGCTCAATCAGGGCAAAAAACCACAGCAGAACCTGGGGAAGGACGATTTTCTAAAACTCCTTTTGACCCAGTTGTCCTATCAGGACCCCATGTCCCCCATGGAGAATACGGAATTTATCGCCCAGATGACGGAGTTTTCTTCGCTGGAACAGATGACCAACATGGCCCGGGACTTTTCCAAGCTCAACGAGGATTTCTCCCGGCTGGCGGATATTCTTGCGGGAAGCGAAGCCGCTCTTTCCCTGGGGAAACCGGTGGAAATCCAACAGGGGGACCAGGTGATCCAGGGGACCGTGAAGGCGGTCGGCCGGGGAGGAACGGCGGAGGTCTTGGTAAACGGCGTCTATTATCCCTGGGCAGAGGTAACCAGGGTTTTTGAGGAATAGGGCCGCCTGAGAAAGGGGCTTCTGAGGACGCGCCTTTCGGCGGATTAAAATAAAGGAGTATCGCCTATGATGCGATCATTGTTTTCCGGGGTATCCGGGCTGCAGAATCATCAAACCAGAATGGATGTGGTGGGTAATAATATCGCCAATATCAATACCACGGGCTTTAAGAAGGGGCGGGTTAATTTCCAGGACATGCTTTACCAGCAGCTCCAGGGGGCGGCCCGGCCCACGGAGACCCTGGGGGGGGTGAACCCCAAAGAAGTGGGCCTGGGGATGTCCATCGCGTCGATTGATACCATCCATACCCAGGGTTCTTTCCAGACCACCGGGGTCTCGTCGGACCTGGCAATTTCGGGGACGGGCTTCTTCATCCTCAAGGAAGGGGACAAGGCCTTCTATACCCGGGCGGGCGCCTTCGGCCTGGATAACCAGGGGACGCTCGTGAACCCCGCCAACGGGATGCGGGTCCAGGGCTGGATGGCCCGGGAACTGGACGGGGTCCAGGTGCTGGACGTCTCCCGGGACGTGGAGGACCTGGTGATCCCCCTGGGATCCAAGGACCCCGCCCGGGCGACCACGGCGGTCAATTTCGCCTGTAACCTGGACAAGCGCTTCCCGGAGATCCCCGAGGACGCCTCGGCCCTCCAGGTCCGCCAGGGAACCTGGAGCACCACCATCAAGGTCTACGACAGCTTTGGGGACGAGCACATCCTCCAGGTGGAATTCAGCAAGATTTTGGATACCCCCAACAGTTGGAACGCCGCGGTGGTCGTGGACCCCGAGGCGGAGGTCCCGACCAACACCGCCGTGGGCCTCGGGGAAGATGCCCCCGCCGCGGGGGAGGCGGCGGCATTCGTGGTGAATTTCTCCAATGACGGCACCATCCTGAGCGCCGTGGACGGGGCGGGGAACCTCTCCGGCGGCGAGGGAACCGTGATCATGAACGTGGCCTACGACGTGCAGACCGCCACCCCCGGGGACGACGGCGCCCTGGTACGCCAGGAATTCGCCCTGAACCTCGGCGCCGTGGGGGGCTTTACCAACGCCCTCACCCAGTACGCCGAGGAGAGTTCCTCCAAGGCGGTTACCCAGGACGGCTACGGCATGGGCTATCTGGAGAACTTCAAGATAGACCAGAGCGGGGTCATCACCGGGGTATACTCCAACGGGACGAGCCGCTCCTTAGGCCAGGTGGCCCTGGCGAGTTTTGCCAACCAGGGGGGGCTGGAGAAGAACGGGGACAACACCTACGTGGTGTCCAACAACTCCGGGCCCGCCAATATCGGCCCCTCCTCCGTCGCGGGGAAGGGTAAGATCATCGCGGGGACCCTGGAAATGTCCAATGTGGATATGGCGGAACAGTTTACCGATATGATTGTGACCCAGCGGGGTTTCCAGGCGAATTCCCGGACCATACAGACCGCGGACCAGCTTTTGCAGGAGCTTTTGACCCTGAAGAGATAGGAGGCAGCGGAGGGTGAGCGCTGAGGGATGAGGCGCGGACGCGGATGCGGCCGCTGATGTTTCTCCTTTCCCTGAGCGCCCGTTCCCCCTACAGCGATGATTAAAGTAACCCGGCTTGACGGAAAAGAGTACTACATAAACCCTCACCAGATCGAATCTATCGAAGTCCGTCCCGATACTACCCTGCTGATGCTTTCGGGAAAATACGTCATCGTGCGGGAGCCGGTTGCCGAGGTGCTGGAGCGTATTATCGCCTACCGCCGGCAGATCGGCGCCTTTAAGAATGAGGAGTAGGAAGTATGGATATATCAACCCTTATCGGCGTAGCCGGCTGTCTCGGCATGGTTGCCTTGGGTATCATCACCGGGGGGAGCGGCCTTTTAACCTTTGTGGATATTCCCTCGGTATTGATCGTGGTGTTGGGGTCCTACTTCGGCCTCTATACTTTCAGCAGCATCCCCAACGCCCTGGGGGTCTTCGGTACCATCAACCTCACCTTCAAGATTCCCAATTTTAATGAACGGGGCATCATCACCAAGCTTATGGCCATGTCCGAAAAGGCCCGCCGGGAAGGGCTGCTGGCCCTGGAAGAGGAACTGGAAGACCTGGACGACGAGTTTATGAAGAAGGGGCTGCGCCTCGTGGTGGACGGTACCGACGCGGAGGTCATCCGCGCCCTCATGGAGACGGAACTGTCCCAGATGCAGGAGCGGCACGCGACCAAGATCGCGACGATTAATATGTGGGGCACCCTGGCGCCGGGGCTCGGAATGTTGGGGACCGTTATCGGGCTTATCGGTATGTTAAAGAACCTGGAGGACAAGAGCGCCCTGGGGCCCAACATGGCGGTGGCCCTGATCACCACCCTCTACGGTTCCATGATGGCCAACCTCATGATGATCCCCTGGGGGGGCAAGCTCAAGGCCAACGATGCCCGGGAAGCCACGGTGAAGGAAATGGAAATCGAGGGGGTCCTTTCCATCCAGGCCGGGGATAATCCCCGGATTCTGGCGATGAAGCTCCTCTCCTACCTTACCCCGCAGGATCGTAAGGCGGTAGAAGCGGAAATAATCAAGGACTAGGTATGGCCAGGAAAAAGAAAGCCGATGCCGGCGGCGCCAGCGGCGAATGGATCGTAACGTATTCGGACATGGTTACCCTCATGCTCTGTTTTTTTGTGGCCCTCTTTAATCCCGACGATATGGACCCCGGCCAGGTGGCGTCGCTGGTCTCCTCCATGAACAATATCGGCATGGGCGGTTCCATCGGGGGTAATACCCTCTCCAAGGGAAAGAGCGCCGACCTGGGGAACACCATCATGTCCCTGCCCTCCCTGGACCGGGGCCGCACCCTGGGCACCGCCCTCCGCCGGGCCACCAGCCTCTTTACCCC
>JAITRV010000222.1 GCA_031288215.1 Spirochaetaceae bacterium
CGGTTTAATAAGGCCCTCCTCCGGGAACTGCCCCTGGCCTACTGCTACCCCGAAGCCCTCCCCCTGGACATCGACTACCTCAACCTGGCCCGCCGGACCTGGCCATCCCCTGCGGGGGATGGAGCGGCGGAACGCCGGTCCTTCCCGGAGATCTACGCCGCCGCGGTGGAGGAAGCCGCGGAAACCCTCGCGCCCCTCATCGGCCGCTACCTGGAGACGGGGCGCTTCCCCCACTCCGAGACCGCCGCCGCCATCGGCAACGGCGGCCTCTCCCTCCAAGACAAGACGGGACGGCCCCAGGCTCCCGTCCGGGCGGCCCCCCTGCCCCTGGACGAGGTCCTGGCCCGGCAGCACCGGCTCCGGGGGGGCTAAAGCTCATAGGGAGGCAGGAGCCGCACTTCCCGCGAAGAAGCCCCCTCCGGGACCGGGGGTCACCAAATGGTTTGAGCTTGAATTTGACGGGAGGCTTCAAAGAGGAGGTTCAGGTAGTTTCTCTGGTTATTTTCCGTGAGGCGGTCCAGCACCGTGGAAATGGACAGGGACGCCTGGGTATTGCCCAGGACATCCTTTATCGGTACGCCGATTGAGGCGGAACCGGGGATCCGTTCCCCGGTGGATATGGCGAATCCCTGTTCCCGGGTCCGTTTGAGTTCTTTCCGGATTGCGGGGGTATCGGCGGCGCGGATTTTTCCCTCCTGAATATAGCGGCGGATAATCGGTTCCAGTTCCGAGTCTTTTAAGCCGGCGGCGATGATCTTTCCGGCGGCTCCGCGCATTAAAGGCCCCTTATCCCCCACTTTGATATGCCGGGTGATAGGATAATCCCCTTCAAAACGGCAGATGCATACCCGTTCAAAGCCGCTGATGACCTGGAGGGAGACGGTTTCGTGGGTATTTTGCGCTAATTCTTTCATAATGGGAATTGCCACTTCAACGACACCCTTCTGGCTGATTCCCTTGAGGCCGATTGAAACCAATTGCGGGGTTATTACATACCCCTTCTTCGGGATCTGTATGATGATGTTCTCCTGGATCAGGCTGTGCAGAATACGATGGACGCTGCTTCGGGGAATCTGAGTGGCGGCGCTGATTTCGTCAATTGTGTGAACATCATGAAACGCGATGGCGTTTAAGATGGTGAATACCCGGTGTATTATAATACGGTCTCCGTTTTGTCGCTCGTTTTATAGAACGAATGTATCCTATTCCCGTCAGTTTTGCAATAAGGGAATCTTGAAAGGCCGCGAAAAAAAATAAAAAAAAGCTTGCATTATCGGGAAAGTCGTGGTACGATAAAAAAGTCCCATAATAAGAGATATGTGTCCCGAAATATGGGATTTTTCAAGAAACGAATTTTTTTTGTAATGGAGGATGAAAAGATGAGAAAGCTGTCAACGGCTCTTGGTATCCTGGCGGCGGTTTTGACGGTATGCGGCGCCTGTTCAAAAAAAAGCGCCGAGACGACGGACGCCCGTACGCCCATCACCGTCAAGGTTTCGACGGTGCAGCTTCCTACCCAGCAGATGGGCCTGGGGCTGAAGATGCTTCAGGAGAATACGGTGAAAGAACTGGGGGACTGGGTTGATTTCAAGGCCTACGATTCCGCCCAGCTTTATTCGGCGGCGGAAGAACTTGAGGCGGTCTCCAGGGGGGAAATACAGATGTGTTTTGCCATCGGCGGGTCCATGGAGACCATCAGTCAAAAGATACAAATCGTAAAGCTCCCCTGGCTTTTTCCGAATCTGGGAACCGCCTACCGGGTTCTGGATGAAGGGGAAACGGGCAAGCAGATCTTTGCGCCGGTGGAACAGGCGGGGATGAGCGTCCTGGGCTTATTTTCTTCCGGCAGCGCGACGGTGGCCAATAACAAACGCCCCTTGAAGATTCCCGCCGATTTCGTCGGCCTGAAAATGAGGGCCCCCGGTAAAATGGATTCCCTGAACATCAACGCCCTGGGGGCCAATGCGGTGGTAACCCCCTCTGAAGAAACCTATTCCGCCATTCAGCAGGGGGTGGTGGACGGGATGAGTACCCCCAGCACCGTCTTTATACCCCGGCGGTATTACGAAGTGCAAAAGTATGTTACCAATTCCGACAATATGTCCATGCAGATTGGTTATCTGGTGGGAAACATGGCATGGTTTGAAGGGCTTCCCGCGGAATTCCGCCGGGGGCTGCAGAAGGCCATCGACGACACCATCAGCCAAATGCGCAGGGATGTGGAAGCGGACGACGCGAAACTCTATCAGCGAATGACGGATGAGGGCTGTGAAGTCCATGTGCTGACCGATGAGGAGAAGGCCCTTTGGAAGCAAGCCTCCGAAACGGTGTATACCGCCATGGAAAAGGATCTGGGAGCGGATCTGATTCAACTGGCAAGGAGTGAAGCGGAGCAACTGCGTTAGAGCGTTGCCTGAAAAAAACGGCGCCCTTTGGCGGAAACGTGACGGCCGGAGGGTTTCCGCCGGGCAAAAAAATTAACAAGGAAGCGGTTTCAACCCTTCGGCCTTGGAACCGCCTCAAGGGGATATGATATGGAGAAAGCGAATACAGGCGTATGGGGTAAAATAAGCGGGGCTTTGCAGTTTTTTGAAGATAACGCGAGCGCCCTGTTTCTGACGGTTTCTGTTCTCACCATGACCTACGAGGTTCTTGCACGGTATTTTATCCATACTTCGATATACTGGGCCACCGAATGGACGCCCTTTCTGGTAACCTGGGGAATGCTCCTCGGCAACGCGGTTCTGATACGAAGAAAAGGGCATATCAGTATCACTATTTTACAGAACGCGCTGAAAAAAGGATCCGATAAATGTCTGCTGGATATCTATATCGCACTCATCAATGTATCCTTCAGCGCGTTATTTATCGTGTCTTCTTTTCACATGGTTACGGATGCGGCGGTAAAGGGAACCCTTTCGGAATCCCTGATGCAGACCCCCATGATGTTCCCCTATTCCATGATGGTCATCGCCGGGATATTAATGATCATCCGCAGCATCGAAAAAATTTTTGAGGCCGCCACCGCCCTTTCCCGTGAAGCCGGCTGGTATCGTTCGATTTTGCTGCCGATTCTGCTGCTGCTTACCCTTGGGGTCGTTCTGATGGTGAGCTTTGTAAGCAACGCCCTGGTGGTCATGGCGGCCCTCCTGGTGCTGTTTCTCCTGATGGGGGTGCCGATAACCTACTCCCTGGGACTCTCGACCATTATTGCCATCATCGGCTTTAAAATCATCGGCATTAACGGCCTGGCCAGTAAAATGTTTTGGAGTATTAACAAATACAGCCTCCTGGCCATACCGTTTTTTGTTATCAGCGGAAATATCATGGCCAAGGGGAATCTGGGTAAATATCTCTTGGATTTTGCCTCCTCGGGGCTCCGGGCTATTCACGGCGGGTTTGCGATCTCCATCATGTTTGCGGCTATCGTCTTCGCGGCCATTTCCGGCGCCAGCGCGGCCTCCGCGGCGGCCCTGGCGGTTATGGCCCTGCCCATCATGGTCCAAAAGGGCTACCCCAAGGAATTCGGGGCGGGGCTTATAGCCACCGGGGGGACCCTGGCCATCATCATTCCCCCCAGTTCCATGATGATTTTGTACGGCGCCACCGCAGAGGTTTCCATTACCGATATGTTTAAGGCCGGTATTCTACCCGGCCTCTCCGTCGCGGTGATTCTGATCATCTACATATACATTGTGTCCAAAGCGCGGGGATACGGCGAGGCAAAAGAAGCTTTCTCTCTCGTCGAGGTCTGGCACAGCTTTAAGAAGGCGATATGGGCCCTGATTATGCCGGTGGCGATCCTGGGTTCAATCTACAGCGGCGTCTGTACCCCCACCGAAGCGGCGGCGGTGTCGGTGATTTATGCCTTTGTCGTCTGTGTCTTTGTGTATAAAGACGTCGATATAAAACAATTCTGGGGGATTATACATGATTCGGTGAGAACCAGCGCCTTTATCCTGGCCATTACCATGACCGCGTCCCTGTTCGGCTTCTTAATTACCATGGAACAATTTCCCCAGATGATTCTGGATCTGGTGGTGAGATCCAACATTGACCGGGTCGGTATGCTCCTCCTGATAAACGCCGTGATTTTTCTCCTGGGATTTTTTATGAGCCCCGGCGCCATTATCCTTATCGTGGTGCCCATCGTACTCCCGGTGGCGAAACGTTTGGGCATCGATCCCATACACCTGGGAATTATCATCACGGTGAACCTGGAGATAGCCCTCCTGACCCCGCCGGTGGGAGCGAATCTTTACGTGCTGAGTTCCGTGGGCGGTATGGCGGTGCAGCAGGTAATAAAAGGGGTCATGCCCTTTGTGCTGATCATGCTGGTTGCGCTTTTGGTTATTACCTTTGTGCCCCAGATTACCTTATCTATTTTTTAACAAGGAAGCGTCATGGCAGACCTGAGCGTAAACGTGGGGGGCTTGAAGATGCGGAATCCGATTATGATTGGTTCCAGCCCCCTGACGGCAAAGATAGAACTTCTCAAAGAGGCCGAAGAAAACGGCGTCACCGCGGTAAGTATCAAGCATACGATGATGCACCAGAAATTCAAGGCGCAACCCCGCTGGTACTTTAATAAAGACATCGGCATTGTGGTAAGCGGCGATCCCCGGCTTGATCCGGATGCCGCCTGTGAACTGGTGGCCCGGGCAAAGCGGGAAACGGATCTGACCCTGGTATGCAACATGTCCGGGGCCCCGGGGATGCTGCATACCTGGGGGGAACTGGCATCGAACCTGGAACAGGCGGGGGCCGACGCGATAGAGCTGAATTTCAACTGCCCGAACCTGCTGTCGGCGGAGATAAAAACGGCGGTCCAGGGGGCAAACCTGGGGGCTGATCCCGAAGCCTGCGCAATCGTGACGGCGGAGCTTAAGAAGGCGGTAAAAATACCGGTGATCGCAAAACTCAACACCGAGGGGGGGATGACCATGAAGGTGGCCAAGGCCTGCGAACAGGCCGGGGCGGATATTATGAATATCCACGCGGGTTACCGGGCCGCCCCGGGGATAGACATTTATAACGGGGGCGCCTTTCTCTTCCCCGGTACGCCCCGGGGAAATTTCGGCGGCCACACGGGCGTGTGGAGCCGGATGATCAGCAACCGCTTCATTGCGGACATCGCCCGGGCCCTGCCGGGTCATGCCCTGATTGGCGGCAGCGGTCTGGAAAGGTGGGATCAGGTTGTCGAATGCATCATGTTTGGCGCCCAGGCGGTACAGATATGTACCGCCGTCCTGTATAAAGGATTCGGGATTATTCCGCCCATTCTGGAGGGAATAGCCGGCTTTATGGACGAACAGGGGTATAAGGATATCGAGTCCATGCGCGGGCTCTCCCTTGCGTATATCATCGAACCCAGCCAGATGGAGTACGCCAACGTAGCGGCCTCGATAGATACCGCCACCTGTACGGGCTGTAAGAAATGCACGAAGATGCCGACCTGTACCGCCATAAACTATAACGGGGAATCAAAAAAATACGAGGTAACCCGTGAGGATTGCCTGGGCTGCGGGCTGTGCGCCGGAGTATGTCCCCGGCAAGCGATTTCTATGAAGGTTATGTGATCATGGAAGGTACCATGAATGCCATACAACGAGAGCGAGGTACATTTTGAACATCACCGAAAAAATTTTGGCAAAGGCCGCGGGGCTTGAAAGGGTTGAGCCCGATCAGATTGTAGATGTCGCGGTGGACCGCGCGTTCACCCACGAAAAACTGGGCCCCTTGTTTTTCGACAAATTCCGTGAATTGGCGCTCACGGTCTGGGATACCGACCGGGCGATCATCTTTGCCGATCACGGGAATCCCCCCAGCAAGGTGCTGGATGCCGATTTAATCGTCAAGACCGCCCAATTTGCGGAAGATTACGGCCTGAAGTTTTATAACGGCGAGGGGATATGCCATCAGCTTATGCCTGAAAAGGGATATGTATTACCCGGCAGGGTTATTGTCGGAACGGATTCGCATACGACCACCTACGGGGCCTTGGGCGCCTTCTCGACCGGGCTTGGTTCAACGGAAATGGCCTGGGTCTTCAACAAAGGACGGATCTGGATGAAGGTGCCCCGGGCGCTTTTATTTAAAATCAACGGCCGGCTCGGCACCGGCGTCACGGGGAAGGATCTGGCCCTGTATATTATGAGCCTCATCGGGGCGGAGGGGGCCAATTACCGCGCCATGGAGTATAGGGGAAGCGCGGTAGAAGCGATGAGCATCGACAGCCGCATGTCATTGTGCAATATGGCGGTGGAAGCGGGGGCCAAAAACGGCATTATTGAGGCCGATGAAAAGGTTGCCGAATACTTAAAGGGCCGTACCGATGAGGCGTATGAGGCGTTCAGGTCCGATCCTGACGCCGTGTATGAAAAGACCTTTGAGATCGACGGCGGCGCCCTCCAGCCCACGGTGGCGCTGCCGGGAAGTTCCGCCGATTCCGTACCGGTGGGCGAAACCCTGGGGGTCCCCTTTACCCGGGCGCTGCTGGGAACCTGCACCAACGGCCGGATGGAAGATTTCCGTATTGCCGCCGGAATCCTCAAGGGGCGTAAGATACATCCCAAGGTGCGGCTGCAGGTCATTCCCGGATCACGGAGCATATTCCGCCAATGTATTGATGAAGGGATAACCCAGATATTCCTGGATGCCGGCGCCATCTGGTGTAATCCCAACTGCGGCCCCTGCGCCGGAGGCCATTACGGCCTTTTGGGAAAAGGCGAAGTGTGCGTCAGTTCTTCCAACAGAAACATGGTGGGCCGCATGGGAGATAGTTCCGCAAAGATCTATCTTGCGTCCCCCGCAACCGTGGCGGCATCGGCGATTAACGGAACGATAACCGATCCCCGGGATTTTTTATGAGGTGAAAGCATGATAATAAAAGACAACGTGTTTGAGGTGTATCCCGACAATGTTTCGGCGGAGCTTATCGCCCACACCCGTCACGTAAGCGCGGTTACCCCGGAGGGGCTTTCCGCGGCGTGTATGAAAGACGTGGACCCGGATTTCCGCATAAAAATGGAAACCGGCAAGATAATGATCGCCGGAAACAATTTCGGCTGCAATTCCAGCCGTGAATGGGCGCCGGCGGCGCTCTTATATTCGGGGGTGAAACTCATTGTGGCAAAAAGCTTTTCGCGGATCTTCTACCGCAGCGCCATAAACATCGGCCTTCCGATTTTGGAATGTAAAGACCTCGGGGACCTGGTAAAACCCGGCGACTGTATCGAAGTCGATCTAGCGGCCGGATCGATCCGCAATATAACCAGCGGCAGGCAGGGGCAGGGGACGGTGCTGCCCCCATTCCTGCTTGATATTATGACCGCCGGCGGACTGATGGAAAAGCTGAAAAGAGGAGCGGCGTAGGATATGCGGCAAGAAAGATTGGCGATTCTCAAGGCCATGTCCGAAAAATTTGATGTCCCGGCGGTGCTGGTGTATAGCTGTGCCTGGCGCAAAGAAAATTTCAGATACCTTACGGGCCTTAATTTTTACGGATCCAACGCGATGGTTTTGTATCTGCGGGATACCGGGGAAGTTTTTATGTTTCTCTCCTCCCCCTACGATGAAAGCCGCGCCGGGGCAGAGCTGAAAGGGGTTCAGGGTTTTCTCCCCATGAACGGCCGGGGGCTTTCCCTGGCCCGGCTGCTGGAAAGCAGGAACATAAAGGCCCTCGGCCTTTCCGGGGGCGGGCTTTTTCCCGCCCCGCAGGCCAAGGCCCTCCGGGACCGAGGCGTTGAGTTTAAAAGCGCCGAAGGCTTTATTGAAAGAATCCGGTACCGCAAGACAGCGGAGGAGGTGGAATGCCTGCGGGCCGCGGTTCATTTGGCGGATCGGGCCTTCCCGGTATTTGTAGACGCTATCAGCCGGGGGCTGAATGAATTCCGGATTGTGGCGGAGGTCGAGTACGCCCTCAAGAAAATGGGGGCCGAGGACAACTTCATGCTGATCTCAACGGGCCGGAAAGAGGTGTACGGCATGACCCCGCCGATGAATCGTGTCGCCAAACCCGGCGATTTGGTGCTTACCGAACTTACCCCCCAGTTGAACGGCTGGTGGTGCCAAATTTGCCGTACCGTGGTAAAGGGCGAGCCCAGCGGCGTGCAGAAGCGGATCTTTGATATTTTTATGGAAGCCGAAGAAGCGGGCCTTGCCCTTACCAGGCCGGGCGTGAACATCACCGAGGTGGCGAAAGCGGAAAACGACGTGTTCCGCAAATACGGGTACGGCGATTATATCACGTCCCGGTACACCCGGGTCCGCGGTCACGGCCACGGTATGCACCTGGACGAAGCCCCGACGGTTAATGAAGGGGTGGATCTGGTAATCGAAGAAGGGATGGTCATCGTGATTCATCCCAACACCTATAACCCCGAAACAGGATACATGGTCATGGGTGATCCCGTGGTCGTAACAAAAGACGGGAACCGTATGCTTTCGACCACTGAACGCCGGTTGTTTCAGGCAGAATAACAGGCAGCATAATATAAAGAAGGATTGTAATATGAAACGCGGATATATGGAACGAAACAGCGCCCTCCTGCCCGATGAACTGCTTGTTTTCCGCAGGAAAAAGTTAATCGAACAATTTGAAGCCTTCGGCGTTGACGCCGCGGTGGTATACGGCGATGTGGCAGACGCTGATGAACTGCACTATTTTGTAAACCTGGCGCCTTATTGGGGCAGCGCCACCAGCATTATCGGCAAAGACGGCGCCCAAACGCTGGTAACCGGCATGACCGCCCGGGTTAATTTCTGGGTCTCCATGATGAGCGGCGTGGATAAGGCGGCCATCAACGGCGCCGGGCCGAATGTCAATAAAGCCCTGGTGGGTTATTTGCGGGAGCATTTCGGCGAGGGGGCGTCCATCGGCATCGTCGGGGATTATTTCCCCGACGATATGCTGGCTGCCATCGAAGCGGGGGGATTTAAGGGCGTGTGGATGACCGAAGCCGCCCGGGAAATCAGCGCCGCCCAGGACGCCGGCTTTCAGGAGACCCTGCTCCAGGGGATAGCCCTGATGAACGAGGCGGTCTCGAAAAGCCTTGAAGGCGCCGAAACCGGCGGGCGGACCCTGCGGCATATCGCGGCGGACGTGGAATACGCCTGCCGGAGCGCCGGGGCAATGGACGCGCTCTTGCTTGCCGGCGGCCGGGACCTGCAATTCCGTAACGCCCCGGACAGGGCGGCCGGGGAACCCTGGACCCTGCTGATTCTGCTGCAGTACCTCGGCGAATGGATGGTAATTGCCAGGAACAGCGATCCCGCCCTGAACCGGGAAGCTTTTGCGGTCCGGGACGCGTATCTGCGGGAACTCCGCCCGGGGGAAACGGCGGCGGTTTCCAGTGAAAAGGAGTGGAACCTTGAACTGTGCCCCATGGTCCGCTCGGATCATCTGAATTACCGGGCGGAAGGGGCTATTACCCTGGTTCCGGGACAGATTATCGGCCTTCGAGTTTCAAACAGGGAACAGGGAGTCATCATTGAAGATATGGTATTGGTACGGGAAGCGGGGGGTAAGCTGCTGACTGTGGTTTGAGTCTAACCCCATAGGGTTGTTTGAAGCTTCAGTTCTAATGTTTGCCATAATGGGTTGTGTTAACATGGGGCCCTGCTATCAAAACTCAGACCTGATAGTCTATTGAATGTTGTTCAATCGAGTTTTGAAGCAGCGAGTTTTGAAGCAGGAACATCTCCATTTTATTTATTTTTGAGGAGGATATCAGGATGAAGAAGTTCGCGTTGATTCTACTGGTTTTATTTGGAGGGTTCGTTGTTATTACAGCATGTAATACTCTGCCGACGGGAGGTGCTGATGGCGGGGGTCCGAAGTTATTAGCATTGCAAGTAAGGGATACTTATGGTATGTCGTCATTGGTACCTCCTTTCGCCCCACACATTCTTAAATATGATATGTATGTGCCGGAATATAATAACGCGGTGCTTTTTGAGACTACGGTACCTGATGGTTATAGAGCAGATTTTTACGGTGAGCAGGGGACCGCTACCAAGAAGAACGCCGATGGTGATTACGAAACCGGTAATTACTATCTGGGTGATTGGCCTGAGGGCTCAAAAATAATCATAACATCAGGCACCGGTGCGGTTCCTAACGTGTATCAAAGCTCTATCACGGTAGTTGACCAGGCAAACGCAAATAATAAGCAGGTTTATAACATTACCATCCACACTGCCGATGGAACACGTTATGCTGAAATGTTTACTGTCCATGCCGCGCCTGATGGTTATGCAGCCGCCGGCGGAAGACCCGGTGATGGAATAATCAACGGGTTTACACTTCCTGTCAGCATCTACTATCCTGCTGATATAGGACCCGCCGATATTGGTAATTTGCCTGTGATAACTGTCCTGCACGGAAGAGGAGCTGAAGTCCAGCCTACGGTCAATACTGTGCGGGGCACAGCGGCTGCGATTTGGGTAAAGGATTCCGAGGAAGGACGCAATCGTTGTATAGTTGTTGTACCCCACGCGGCCTGGGCAACAGGTTCAGGGGCCAATAAAACGTACTTTAATGATCCTCAAACTTTTAAACCTTGGGAAATTAATCATAGGAACCCAGCGCCGGAATATCGTGACGCATCTTGGAATTTCAGGACCGGCACTATTTCAGGTGATGGTAAAAATGGCCTTCTTCCCGCAAACGCTTCCGATGGTCAACCGCATACGCTTACTCGATCGGCACTGGCTACCTTGGAACTCCTGGAAAAATTAAGAGACGGACAACTACAAATTGGATCTGTTGATTATAGACATTTAGGCCGGTATATTAATCCTAAACGTATGTACATTACCGGGACTTCTGTCGGCGGTATGGGCGCCCAGGGATTTGTTATTGAACGTCCCGCTTTCTTCGCCGCGGCGGTAATTTTATGCCCCCTCATGAAAATTCAAGAAAGTGAGGCGGCTGCCTTGAAAGATACGGCCTTCTGGTTTATCCACGGTGAGTTTGACACGGCTGTAGTGGCGAATAGTACCGTTTCTGCTGCCAATTTGAGATTTACGCGCAGGGCCGAAGCGTCCCCAAAAGGTGTCTTTGAAACGCTTTTTGACCAGGATTTCTTTCTGTACACGAATCACCATGCTGTCGGGAATCCTGGATTAGGGAACGTTAAAGTTCGCAATTGGCTCTTTCAGCAGGAGAGGCCCTAATGGAGAACTGGCTTGACCGACAGTTAGGCAGAAATAAAACAAACGGGGCAGTTGCAAAACTTCGGTTGTTGCGGCTGCAATCGCTTGAAAATACCGCTTTGCGGCCCATAAGGCGGCCCATAAGACAGAAACTGCCCGAATAAAAATCAAAGCGAGGAGATCCTATGTCCATGAACATGATTGAAAAGATTTTAGCCAAAGCGAGCGGCCGGGAATCGGTGAGTCCCGGTGAGGTGGTGGTTGCCCGTGTGGACACCCAGATTCTCCATGATCTGAGCGGTTATATTACCGCCAATGTCTTTGACAAAGAAGTCAAGGGAAAGGTGAAATATCCTGACAGAACAGCCTTTGTGTTTGATCATCATTTTTCTCCGCCCACGGAGGAACGGGCCCGGGTCTTGGAACGGAGCCGTGAGTTTGCCCGCACCCACGGCACCCGTTTATACGACTGCGGATCGGGGAATATCCATCATGTCGCGGTCCGGAAAGGCATGGTGCGTCCCGGAACGGTGGTCGTCGGCAGTGACAGCCATACCCCCGTACACGGAACCCTGGGCTGCTTTGCCGCGGGGCTTGGAAACAATTCCCATGCCGCCACGGTTATGCCCTTCGGGAAAGCCTGGTTTATGGTGCCCCATACCATAAAAATAGAAATCCGGGGCAAAACAAAACATGGGGTATTCCCCCGGGACGCCGCCCTGTGGCTTACCGGCCAGATAGGAGAGGGGGGGGCGGTCTATAAGGCCCTGCACTTTACCGGGCAGTATATCGAGGATCTTGAGGTCTGGGATCGCTGGCTGTTTCCCCTGATCACCATTGATGTAGGCGGTAAATGCGCTTTCATCGATCCCGATGAAAAGACGGTGCAATTTGTCAAAGCGCTTACCGGGGAACCCTTTGAGGTGTTTACTTCTGACCCCGGCAGTGTATATGAAGAAACCAGGGAATATGACATCAGCGGCCTTGAGCCCCAGGTCGCGGCGTCGCCAACCCTCGGCAATCTTCAGAGCGTAAGGGGCGCTTTTTGGGGAAAGCCTGTTCAATGGGCGGAACTGGGGGGGCACGGCGGCGGACGCATAGAAGATTTCCGGGAGGCCGCGAAGATCCTCCGGGGCCGTCATATCGCCCAAGGGGTGAAGTTCAACGCCGTTCCTTCAAGCCGGGAAGTGTTTAGCCAGGCCCTGAAAGAGGGATTGGTAGAAACCTTGTTTGATGCGGGGGCCTCATGGTTCCCTCCGAGCGCGGGATCAAACCAGGCGATCAATATGGGCGCCATGATTGAGGGTGAAGCGATGATATCCACCCAGGCCCGGAATTTCCCCGGCAGGAACGGCAGCCCCAAGGCGATCATGTACCTGTCTTCGGCCTCAACGGTCGCCGCCAGCGCCTTAAAGGGCTGTATCGCGGATCCCCGGGAATTCTTATAGCCCCCGGGAGGCGGAAGCGTCAGGGGGAGTATAATAATAAGGGGGAATATATGGATATATTTAAGGGCCGCTGCTGGAAATTCGGAGATAATATTCCGACGGATCAGATAGTCCGGGCAGAACGGGTATTATTAACCATTGATGAAATGAAGCAGTATGTGCTTGAGAATTACAATCCGAACTTTGCCAGGGAGGTACAAGCCGGCGATATTTTGGTGGCGGGCAAGCACTTCGGCCAGTCCTCGGGCCGGGCCGTGGCGCCCAAGGCCCTCAAGGCCACCGGCATCGGCCTCGTCATTGTCGAATATGCGGCGCGGCTCTTTTACCGGAATGCCTTTGAAACGGGGCTTCCCCTCTTGGAATGTCCCGGAATACATGATATGGTTTCCGAAGGGGATATTGTGGAAGCCCGTTTGGAAACCGGCCTTGTCAGCAACCTCAGTACCGGAAGAACCCTGCAGGCCCGGCCGATTGCGCCGTTCTTGATGGAAATGCTGCGGGCCGGCGGGCTCATTGAAATGGCTCCCCGATTGGAAAGGATGACGGTATGAAAACTCATGGTCGATGTTGGAAATTCGGGGATAATATTCCCACGGATCAGATCGTGCGGGTGGATCGCGCCCTCGGCTCCATGGAAGAAATGGCACAACACGTACTCGAAAATTATAACCCCCGCTTTGCCCGGGAGGTTAAACCGGGGGACGTTCTGGTGGCGGGAAAACATTTCGGCCAGTCCTCGGGCCGGGCCGTGGCGCCCAAGGCGATAAAAGCCACCGGGGTCGGCGTGGTGGTGGTGGAATACGCCTCCCGGCTGTTTTTCAGAAACGCCTTTGAAGTCGGGCTGCCCCTGCTGGAGTGCCCGGGCATTACCGGGGGCGTCGAGGACGGAGATATACTCCTGGTCGATCCGGAGACAGGAAAAATTGTCAACGAGACCCGTCGGCGGGAATTTCAGGCAAAGCCGGTGGCGCCTTTTCTCATGGAAATGCTGAAGGCCGGAGGGCTCATTGAAATGGCGCCGAAATTGGCCGATGAAGCCTGAATGCCGGACCTTATCCTGTTTTTCGGGATCGGTGTCTCAGGCTGGGTGGTCTGTGAAAAGCTGAAAATCCCGGCCCCCGCCATCTTGGGCTCCCTGCTCTTTCTGGGAATTGCCGCTTTCTTTGACGCCCCCATTGCCCCGCCCGCCCAACTGCGGTCCATACTGTCCGTGGTGGTGGGCATCATTTTGGGCTTGCGGTTCAACGTGAGCTTAGCCGGCATGGTGCGGGAGATCCTGCTGAGCGCCCTATGGCTGATCGCGCTGACGGTCCTCGCCGTCATAGTGCTCTCCGCCCTGGGCATCGACAGAACCACGGCGATCTTTGCGGCGACCCCCGGGGGCATCACCGAGATAACCTTGACCGCCATGTCCTTCGGCGCCAATACCTTTGCGGTAGCGATACTGCAGCTATCCCGAATGCTGTTGACGGTAACCCTGATCCCCTTCCTCGTCCGGCGGCCGCCGGAGGCGGCTTTTTCGAAGACCGCTTCTTGGGTGGCGTCAGGGGGGATGCCTCCGCCGGCATCCCCGAAGGAACCGCCCCCACAGGAACCGCCCCCGGCGGCGGCCCGTCCCCTCCCCCTGCGGATGCTTGACTGGGCGATCCTCGCCGCCCTTGGGGCTTTTTCGGCGTGGCTCTTCGGCCTCGTGCGGTTTCCCGCCTCCAACATGGTGGGCCCCATGCTCGTCGTCGGGGCCTATACCTGGATTCGGAAGCGGAAGGTCAAGGTCCATAAAAACCTGCAAAAGCTGGTGCAGGTGGGGGTCGGGGGGCTCGTGGGCCTCTCGATAACCCGGGCAAGCATCCTGGCCCTGCCCTCGTATATCCTGCCGATTATATGCCTCAACATCATCATCGTGGGGGGCTGTATTATGTTGGCCTATGTCCTCCACAAACTGACCGGCTGGGATATACTGACCTGTTTAATCGCCACCGCCCCCGGCGGGCTTTCCCTCATGACCCTCATGTCCGTTGAAATGGGCGCCGATTCCAACCGGGTCGTCGTGTTCCAGGTCCTCCGGATGGTCCTGGTGCTGCTGCTTACCCCCTTCTTCGGGGGCCTGTCCCTTTAGGGCCTGCCTTTCCGCCATCGGGCTATTAACAGGCATAGAAACAACCGGTATACTATCCCTTATAAAAGCAATGAAGTGAGTGAGATTCTCACACAGTCCCGCTACGGTGATAAGGATCGGATGTCGGTCTTTAAAGTCGGATCAAAGCTATTTATACCCGGTTCTACGAGAGATGGAGAAGGGCCTTCAGGTTTTTTAGAAAACGGTTATCCGAGGCTTGATAGTCGTTTTTTATCCTGTCCGCTTCTGTCAATCGTGCGAATCGGCAAGCAATAAGGAGGCATTATATGATATCGAAAAAACGGTTCCCGATGATCCTGCCGGTGGTGATGGTATGGGCCGCCCTGAGCGTAGCCGGCTGCGTAGAAACGGCGGTAGTCGCCAATCGTTATAATAGCGAACTGATCCGCGCCTTGGAAAATGTTTGATCCCGCTCAGGTAATCGGGAAAGGACAGACCGAACTTAACTATGGCAGATTTTTTTTTGAAGTGCGAAAGCAGAAAGGTTATAGAAACGGCATCGTAAACACCTATAACACAGTGGTCAATTCTTCTCCGGGCGCTCCGCAAAAAGGACCCGGATCGCCGATTTCAGGTCCCCCACCCCCGGAGGGGCTTCTTCCGAAGCCCCCCCGGGGGCCGGGCCGGGGCAGAGGAAGCGGTCGAAGCCGAGGCTGCGGCTGGTCCTGATCCGGGCCGCCAGGTGGCGGATCGGGCGCACCTCCCCGGCGAGGGAGAGTTCCCCGGCAATGGCGGTCTTCTCCGGGAGGGGAAGGCCGGTCCGGGCGGAATAGAGGGCGCAGGCCAGGGCCAGTTCCACCCCCACTTCGGCGATCCGGATGCCCCCGGCCACGTTCACGTAGAGGTCCTGGTCGGAAAGCCGCAGGTTCAGGTGCTTCTCCAGGGTGGCCGCTACCCGGGACACCCGGGCGGAGTCGATCCGGTCCGAGAACACCCGGCTCATGGAGCCCTTGGCGGGAACCGTCAGGGCCTGGATCTCCACCAGGAGGGTCCGGCTGCCCTCCAGCACCGCCGCGGTGGCCACCCCTGCCGGCAATTCCCCTTCCCGGCTCACCAGGAAGAGGAGGGAGGGGTCCTCCACCACGGTGAGCCCCCGTTCGCTCATGGTGAAGATGCCGATTTCGTCCACCGAGCCGAAGCGGTTCTTGGCCGCCCGGAGGAAGCGGCAGTCGGCGTTGTTGGCCGACGCGTCGGCGCCTTCAAAGTAGAGGACCGTATCCACCATGTGTTCCAGGGTCTTGGGCCCCGAGATGATCCCCTCCTTGGTCACATGGGCTACCAGGAAAAGCACCGCGTCATGTTCCTTGACCCAGGAGATGAGTTCGTAGGAGCAGTACTTCATCTGGTTCACCGTGCCCGGGACCGTCCCCGCATCGGGGGTATGCAGGGTCTGGACGGAATCCACCATGATAATCACCGGCTTGACCGCCTCCAGGATCGCCTGAATATCCTCGAGCTTTCCGGTACAGCATACCTCGATCCGGGGCGCCGCTTCGATGAGGCCCAGCCGGTCCGCCCGCATCCGCACCTGGCCGGTGGACTCCTCCCCGGAGATGTAGAGGATCCGCCCCCGGGTCTGTGCGGCGGCAGCGGCCTGGAGGAGCAGGGTGGACTTCCCTATCCCCGGCTCCCCCCCCACGAGAATGGCGGACCGCTTCATCATCCCGCCCCCCAGGACCCGGTCCAGTTCGGCGATCCCGCTTCCGATACGGGTTCCCTCCTGGGGGTCCACCGCGGACAGGGGGATGGACCGGGGCTCCCCCCGCCCCCTGCTTCCGGCGGCGGGAGCGGAGAGGCGGGAGACGGCGGTTTCGGTGAGGGTGTTCCACTCCCCGCATTCGGGACAGCGGCCCAGCCATTTGGGTTCCTCATGCCCGCAGGAGGAGCACTTGAAGATCGTGGTCCGCTGTTTTTTCATGGGCCGCCCTCAGTACCCCGCGGATTTGTCCACCAGGTTCTTGAGAGCCTCCCCCCGGACATAACGGCCCAGGTTGTCCAGGGTGATCCCCAAGGCGATCTCGTTGTAGTTGGGGTGGAACCCGGCGTAGTGGGCGGTGAGGAGGAGGCGATCCGATTTCCAGAGGGGCGAATCTCCGGGCAGCGGTTCCGGCTCGGTAACGTCCAGGAGGGCCCCCGCGATGGTTCCGTCATCCAGAGCCCGGGTCAAAGCCTCCTGATCCGTGGTGGGCCCCCGGCCCACGTTGACATAGAGGGCGGTCTTTTTCATGGCGGCGAATTCCGCCCTGCCGAAGGAATGGCGGGTTTCCGCCGTGAGGGGGAGGATGTTCACCACCACGTCCGCCTGGGGGAGCAGGTCCGGGAGACGGGAGGCGGACGCCACCCGCACCCCCTCCTCTTCCCGGGGAACCGGAGGACCGGAGGGGCCTTTGGCCCCCCGGCGGATCCCCGTGACGGACATGCCGAAACCCAGGGCCGCCCGGGCGAGGCGGCGGCCGATGGAACCGTAGCCCAGGATCAGCATGGACGCGCCATCCAGGCACGAAAGCATCTGGGGGCGTACCGGCTTCCATTGACCCAGGGCCTGATGCGCAAAGGCCTCGGGGAGCCGCCGGTTCCAGGCGAGGAGCAGGCCGAAGACGTGCTCGGCGATCTGGGGACCGTGCATCCCCGAGGTGGTGGTCAGGAGAAACGGATGATCCTTGAGTTGGGGGTAGCGCTGAATACTATCCGCCCCGGCGGACCAGAGCTGTACCCATTTCAGCAGGGGCATCTCGGGGATGAGGTCGAAGGGCACGTCCCCCACCCCGATTTCCACCCGGCCGGCGAATCGTTGCAGTTCGGTCCGATCCCCCAAAGCCAGCACGTCCCGGCCCCCCGCGGCCCGCAGCCTTTCCACGGCCCCCGGGGGGATCCGCTCCGGGGCGAGGCAGATGGCAATAATGCCCCGGGGGGCTTGCGCTTTGTGGTCCGGTCCGGTAATGTTTTCTTTCATAGGATATTATTATACCCAAAACAACGGGGAATATCAACCGAATGATCCGGGAGCTTTTATGGAAATAATTCACCGTGACCCCCATACCTGCCTGCGCTATGCGGAGGCAGCGGATACCCCCCTGATTCTGGAATTTATCCGGGGTCTAGCGGAATACGAGCATCTTTTGGAGATGATGGAAGCTACCGAAGCGGGCCTGCGGAAGGCCCTTTTTGAGGACCGGCGGGCGGAGGTGCTGATCTGCGAGTATCAGGGGCAGCCCGCGGGGTTCGCCCTCTATTTTTATACCTTTTCCACCTTCCTGGGAAAACCGGGCATTTATATAGAAGATCTCTTTGTCAAGCCGGAACTGCGGGGCAAGGGCCTGGGGAAGCTCCTCCTTTCCGCCATCGCCCGCCGCGCCGTGGAGGAACGCTGCGGCCGCCTGGAATGGGCCTGCCTCAACTGGAACGAACCCTCCATTGCCTTTTACCGGCGCTGCGGGGCCCGTCCCCTGGACGAGTGGACCACCTACCGCCTTACCGGGGAAAAGCTCCGGGAACTGGCAGAC
>JAITRV010000229.1 GCA_031288215.1 Spirochaetaceae bacterium
TAGATTTGGGTCGCCACATCGGCTATCATCTTGGTCTGGTTCTGTATGGCGGTGAGTTTTTCGTCGGTGAGGGCGGCCCGGTCCTGGGCCAGCATCATGAGCTGATCCTGCACCTGGGCTCGCAGGGCCGTCTGGCTTTCCCCCGCGGCGGTACTCCCCAACTGATCGCTGTGACGCAGGGTAAGCTGCCGCAAGTTAAGGATGCTGACCATTCCGCTCACACTCAACAGGACCACCGCGCCGAGGGCGGTGGAGAGGATAACCGTCAAAATCTTTGTTTTAATCTGCCTGGCCATGGAAAACCTCCTGATATAAATGACGTATATAATCAAAGCGCTCTTTGAATTCGGGAACTACCGCAATCCGGTCAAAGGGGACCGGCAATGCGGGGGAATAGTGCATCAGAAGATATTCGTACTGCCCGGACAGGGGCTGGACTCCGGTAAAGAAAAACCCCTGTTCCTCCAGGAGACGGCAGGCATGGGGGCCGCCGGGATCATTGAGATTGACAAAAGCGGTAAAACTCTGATTTTCCGGACCGCCGTACTGCCTGAGCATCTTCACCAAAACCTCTTTGAAATCATCCCCTGTTTTTTGTACAAGTAATTCACAATACCGGTGTTCCGGAATGTCGCTGAGGCTATATACCGACGCGAAACCGGAAGGAATCTCCCCGGTCTCTATGCGAGCGATAACCCCCAAGGACCGATACACCCCTATAACATACTCTCGATAAAAAGAGGGTATATAGAGACATCCCGCATCTTTTTTGGTATGGGGAAGACAGGCCACCACTAAGACATCCTTCACGGGAAGAGTAAAACCCGCCAGATATTCGGCGGTTGGATCATTGAAATACCCGTTCGGCAAAAGACCCGTCATAACGTAACCGAAACCAATAAGATTTTTCTGGCTTTTGGTATCCAGGGTCATACAATGCCCATAGCTGGCGGTATATGCTTGAGGCGGTATGGCATCCATAAGAAAAGCATGCATTTTTTTTGCCAACCCGAACCCCCTCATGGAGGGGATTATCATCAACATAACAAAGGAAATACTGCCGGGAAAAGGGTTATCCGATGAGACTCCCACAATGCCCGCCAAGGTGCCGTCCGCTTGCTCCACTATCGTTATTCGCAGATTTTCCGTTGCAATGAGGTCTTTCATATATGTTTCATCGTACATTTTTGAGTAATACCCGATGCCATGCTGTTTTTTTAAAAGGGCTATGAGATGCGGCGCCTCATCCGGACGGGCAAAGCGGAACACAACATCCCGGGATTCGCCTTTTTTATTATAAATGGTCATACCCCTTCCCTATTTTTATATGGTAATCAGCAAGTTATTTACCCCAAAAGTTTCCTGATATTCGGTCTTCTGGGCCATCCTTAGAATCATGGCGACTCCTATGGTCCGCTCCCGGCCCTCTTCGGTATCTTTATTATCGTAGTAGTAGGCCACCGGATTAAAATATTTGCCCAGATTCCGAATCCGCATCACGATCCGTTCCCCGATGATCATGAGCCGCACGTCCGTGTATTCCGTCTCCCCTTCCTTGAGGGAATATTGGTTTATCATAACGATCATTTCCTCAATGGCCAAACTTATCCGCATGGCCTTTTGAGGCGGCACCTCGTTTTCTTCACAGAAGCCGGTGATCTTGTCCGCCGCGGAGGCCACATCGTCGGAGGTGTTTCTGACGGAGAAATCAATGACCTTGCTGTTTTCCATCAGGGATTCATCCAGAAGCAGGTACCGGGAAAGCCGGGGGTTCCGGGCATGTTTTTTGGTGATGAGCAGGTACACCATCGCCATCGTAATAAGCTCGGCTAAAATCAGGCCGGCCCACACCGAATAAATGTTCAGGAGCGGGAACAGGGCATAAGCCGGCAGCACCATGAACACCACCATGCGGGAAATCACAATGATGTTGGCAAGGGCGGTTTGGCCGGTGGCGCTGAAATAGTTCATAATCACATTATTGAGGAAGGAAAGGTTGAGGCTGGCGGCGAGAAAAATAAAACCGATCCCGGTCTGCCGCAGGATCTGAGGATCCTGAAGCCCGAAGAGCCCCCCCAACTGCCGGTGAATGACCAATAACAGGAGGGCGCAGCCGCCGACGATGATATTCCCGATTCCCATGGCTTTTTTCATCACGATCCGGATGGAACGGAAATCCCGCTCGCCAAAGGAGATCCCCACCAGGGGAAGGGCCGTTTGGGAGATGCCGAGGATCACCGCCAGGATGACCTCGGAAATGGTAAACACCAGGGAATAGCTGGGGAGGAACATACCGATCCCCGTCCGGACAAAAAGGAGGTTTATGCTGAAGATCTGCACCGCCTGACAGATGTTGTTTAAAGCCGAGGGGCTTCCGGCGGATACCAGGGCGATGAACTGCTTTCCCGGCGCGGCAGGCCGCCGGAACCGGAGCACCGAATGCTTATCCCGGAGCATACCGGCGCCGACGAAAAAGGTCAGGATTCCGCTCGTCACCGACGCCAGGGCCGTCCCCCCGACGCCCAGGTTCAGGAGGATCACAAAAATCCACAGGCCGATAATATGGAAGACGCTCATGAAAAGCAGCATGATCATCGCCATCCGGGGCTTTCCGGTAATCCGCAGGTAATTGAGGGGGATGTAGACCAGGAGCATCCCGATGCCCCCCATGATATAATTGCGGACATATTCGTAGGTATAGCGGAAATGCTCTTCCCGCGCCCCGAGGAGGAGCACGATCCGTTCCAGGTTAAGAAGCCCCGCCGCGGTGAGGATGATCCCCGCCCCCAGGGTAATGAGGTATGCCTGGGTATACACCTGGCGGCAATAGTCCTTCGCCCCCTTACCCAGGGCGATACTGGAGACAATCGAAGATCCCACCCCGATAAGGGAGCCTATCGAAAAATAAACCAGGGAGATCGGAGCCACCAGGGAGACAACCCCCAGTCCTACCCCCCCCAGAATACGGCCTATGATAATGCTGTTAATAAAGCCGCTGGCCTGTATCCCCAACAAGGCGCAGATTGATGGGAATAAATATTTTTGGACCAATTTTCCGACAAATTGATCATTGGATACCAGCCCATACCCCTCGGATGAATTACCCATTACCAGCCCCTTTTGCCTGTCTGAGCACATCGCCCGGACCGGCACCCTCTGCTCCTCAACTGAGCCTATTCATCATTGAAACCCATCATAACGCCCGCTTCTCCCGCCCCCCGACAGAACAAGAAAACGATGAAATCATCAATACTACACTACAAACCAAAAACCCGCAACAATATAAAAAGAACAACAAGACATGAGAAACTGCCGGCCGCATACCCCACAGGGCCGCGCCCGCTTATTATTTTTGCCACCTCAGAGAATCGAACTCTAGACACAAGGATTTTCAGTCCTTTGCTCTACCAACTGAGCTAAGGTGGCGAAGGATACCTTCCCGGTTACCTTGACGTGAATACTATACCGTTTCTTTCAAATAAAGTCAACCGGTTCGGAATGAAATTTTTTCGTTTTTATGAAATTTTAACCGGGATCCCTCACCGCCCCAGATCCTGTTCATACTTCTTTTTTTTCTTCTTCTTTTCCCGAATCTTTGTCCTCCTAAACACGTTACACCCCCACGGCTTATAATGCACCGTATACACCGCCCCGCTCTTGGTACAAAGTTTCAGATAATAGGATTCTCTATACATATGAACGATTTCATCTTCAAAGATAAAATCCCCGACCCGAATACCCTTAAACTCTTCATGCGGTACCCCCGCGGCCACCATCATACAAACCCCCCAATAGTCAATACTCATTATATACGAAACGGTGAATAATAACAATATTTTTTTCCGTACCCCCGGATAAACGCGTGGCAATGGTTACCTTCGTATCTTGGGCGCATTTCCGGCGCGAACCAAAGGTCGCGCCGGAAACCGGGCTATCCGCTTCAATTCCTCGACGTTCCCTGCGGGAACGTCTGCGGGATTTCCGCTTCTATCCCTTGCGCGTCCCCCGCGGCGGCTTTTTCTGCCACATGCTCACCGTAAACAGGTACAAGGATTCCCTTCATTCATCGTCCCTTATTCACCGATATATAAAAAGATGATCCTAGGGGCTTTTTTTTGTATTATCCTTATCCTGTCCCTTTCTTTCAGCGTCCCCGCCTACGGAGACCGGCGCAGGAACGGAGATCCGTCCCCGGAGGCGGAGGCGGAAGATGTCCCCGCCTCCGCCCCCCTCTATGCGGAAACGAGCCGGCTTCTCAGCGATGCCCTGGGACAGTACGAGGAGGGGCTCCGGTTCCTCCGCACCGGCCGCCGGGATCAGGGGCTGCGGATCTTCTCCGAGGCCCGGACAAAACTCCGCCAGATCAAGCTCATCTTCCCGCTCCATGAAGCGGCGGGGCTCCTCGAACTGCGGCTCGATCAGGCGGCCAATCCCGCCGCCTTCAACCAGGCCTTCCGGCGGCGTCTGGCCGAAGCCATAGCCGGGACCCGGGAGGCCTCCCCCCGGGCCTTTCGGGACCTCCGCAACCTCGCCGCCCTGAACCCCCGCTACCCCGGCATGGGGGCCATCCTGGAACAGGCGGAAATCGATATGGGCTGCCGCTTCCCCCCGCCGGACCCCCAGGCCCTGGCCCGATCCGACGAGCTCATCGGATCGGCCCGGCGCCTCCTCCGGGACCATAACCGCGGACAGTACCCCATCGCCCTGGAACAGGTGAACCACGCCCTCAGCTTGAACCCCGGCAGCCTCCAGGCCCTGGTCCTCCGGGACCGCCTCCGGATTGCCCTCGGCGGGTCCGGGGTCCTGGACCGCGCCGCGGAAGATGACTACCAGCGGGCGGTCCGGGCTTTGCATCAGGGAAACCCCCTTATCGCCCTGGCCATCCTTGAGGACCTCCTCCGGGATCCCCGGTATCAGCATTCCGCCCGGCTTGAGGACCTGCGGCGCCGGATCGAGTCGGTCCTATGAAAAAAAGTCCCTTCCGGCGGCGCTGGGGCCGCCTCCTCCTTCCGGCGCTCCTCCTCCTCTTCCCCGGCCCCCTCCGGGCCCTCCCGGACCTTCCGGAGTTCCCGGAACCCTACTGGGAAGCGCCGGAGCGCCTTTCCCCCGAAGGGGGGAAATTCCCCGTTACCGCCTTTTACGGCAGCCTCGCCGTGGCCGCCTGGCAGGAGAACGCCCCCTTTCCCGGCGCTTCCGGGGGCATCACCGTCTCCCTGGCGGTGAAGGACGGCGGGGAACCCTGGCGGATCAGCCGCTCCCTGGGAGGGCCCTATCCCTTTTTTGGCACGGAACCTTCTATTATAAGCGCCTCCGTGGACCCCTGGGGCCGGATCATCCTGGCCGTGGCGGCTTCCTCCACCCGGACGGAACTCCTCGTCTCCGACGACCGGGGGAAAACCTTCAGCCGCGGCATCCTGAACTTCGGCTCCGAAACCTCCGTGGCCCCCCGGATCTTCAGCCGCCCCGAAGGGGGCTACTACCTCTTTATCACCCGGGGCGGGCAGGACTCCCTGAATATCTCCTATGCCGTGTCCGCGGAGGGCCGTTCCTGGTCCCCCTTTGAAAGCCTCGTCCGGGATGAGCGGCTCCGGCTGAATTTTCTCCCCAGCTATGCCTCCCTGGGGGGGGTGGATTATGTGGTCTTTCAATCCCTGGTGAAAGAAAACGGGGGAAATTCCGCCTTTCATTTGTTCCTCTGTTCCAGTTCCGATGCCGGCCGCACCTGGACCCCCCCCCGGCAGCTCACGGCCCCGGAGGAGGGCGCCGGCCACCAGCGCCCCTCCCTGTCGGTCCGGGAGGACCGCCTCTACCTGGTCTGGGAACGCCGCCTCGCCGGCGGTCCCCCGGCGGTCTTCGGGGCCTTTATCCAATATGACGGCAGCCTGAGCCCGGAACACGACCGGATCAGCGCCGCCGATACCCCCTGCCATAACCCCATCGCCTTCACCTACCGGGAAGCCCCCGCCGCGGTGTGGTTTGATACCCACCGGGGCACGGACCGGGTGTTTTTTGCCCAGGGATCCGGGGGAAACTGGCGGAACCGGGAACTTGCCGCCGGCGCCTTTGTCCGGCCCCTCTTAGGCCCCGACGGCCTCTCCCTCCTCTGGCAGGCCGCGGACCTCCGGGGCGTCGAGGGGATATACCTCCTCCGCCCGGACCCTTCCCTTATCACCCCTCCGGAGGCCGCCGGAACGGTCAAATTCGGGGACTTTTCCTCCCTCTGGGAACCCTCCTGGAGGGTCCGCGCTTCCCGCCCCCCGGACGGGGACCCCCCCATCTTCGTCATGGCGGGACTCTTCCTCCTCGGCTCTTTGGGCTTCATCAGTACCGCCCGGGGCCTCGGTTCGGTTTTGTCCGAAGGCGCCCTGCTCCGCCTGACCGCGGCGGCCCTTATCACCGGGGATCTCCTGCCCCTGGAAAAACAGACAGGGCTGAAAAGGATCCGGAAGCGGGGAGGGGGGCTGCGGCTCAAACTCGCCTCCTTTACGGCCGCCCTGGTCCTCCTGGTGGTGGTAATGGTTTCGGTCCCCGTCTATTACCGCATGATCAGAACCCAGCGGGAAACCCTCCTCCAGGGGCTCTGGGACCGTTCCGCGGTATTGCTGGAGGGCCTCGCCTCCAATGCCCGGATCTTCCTCCCCGCCCGGAACGTGCTGGAACTGGGCTTCCTCCCCGCCCAGTCCTCGGCGGTCCCCGAGGCCCGGTATGTTACCATCACCGGCTACGGCCTGGACTCCACCCGCTTTGACGATCACGTCTGGGCCACCAATGACCCGGATATCCGCTCCAAGATAGACACCCCCGAGTTCCTGCCGGGGGTCTCCCGGCTTCAGGACGCCCTCTCCCCCCGCCTCCCGGAGCTTACCCGGGAATTGGACTCCAGGGCCCAGGCTGAACTGGGGGAAATCTCCGCCCGCATCGCGGAACTTACCCGGGAGGGGGTCGGCCTGGCCGTCAAAAGCGATGCCGCCAGCCGCCGGCGGCTGGAAGAAATCCAGTCCGGCGCCCGGGCCCTGGAGACCAAACTCTCCCAAGCCCTTGCCGCCATCAGCGGGGAGCCGGGGTCAGAGCCCGCGTTCTCCAAGGACGCCTTCTCCCGGAGCGGCATCCCCAAAGGCCCCAGCCCCGTCTATATCTTCTTCAAACCCGTCCTGTACCGGCAGGGTTCGGAAGCAGCCTTCTTCCGGGGCCTCATCCGCCTGGAGGTATCCCTGGACTCCATCATCGGCAAAATCGCCGAAGGCCGCCGGCTGCTCCTGCATCTCATCCTGGCGGTGGGCCTCAGCGCCCTCGGCCTGGGGGCCCTGGGGGCCCTGGCCCTCTCCACCCTGATCATCCGCCCCATCCGGCGCCTCGCCGCCCATGTGGAACTCATCCGGGATACCGAGGACAAGACCCGCCTCGCGGGGGCCGACATTCACATCAACTCCCGGGACGAAATCGCCTTCCTGGCCGATACCATCAACGACATGACCCGCCGCCTGGTCCGGGCCGCCCGATCCTCCCGGGACCTTTCCATCGGTCAGGAGATACAGAAGAAATTCCTCCCCCTCCAGGTGAACCGCGAGGGAAACAAGCTCAATTTCGGTTCCCAGGAAACTCCTGCCCTCAGCTTCTTCGGCTATTACCAGGGGGCCAAGGGGGTTTCCGGGGATTATTTTGACTACCTGGACCTGGACGGCCGGTATTTTGCCATCATCAAGTGCGACGTCGCCGGCAAGGGCGTCCCCGCGGCGCTGATCATGATCCAGGTGGCCACCCTGTTCCGTTCCTATTTTAAATCCTGGAAAGCCACCCCCCGGGGGATGCGCATCGAGGAAGCGGTGTACCAGATCAACGAATTCATCGAAACCCTGGCCTTCGAAGGCTGGTTCGCCGCCTTTACCCTCTGCCTCTTCGACTCCCAAACCGGCCTCGCCCGCTTCTGCAACGCCGGGGACAACCTGATCCGCTGGTATGACGCCTCCGAGGGGGCCATGAAGTCCCGCACCCTCCGGGAATCCCCCGCCGCCGGGGTCTTGCCCAATGCCGTCATCGCCGCCAAGGGAGGCTACACCGTGGAAACCATCACCTTCGATCCCGGAGACATCCTCTTCCTCTACACCGACGGCATCGAGGAGGCGGGACGGGTCTTGCGGGAAAGCGCCGAAGGCCCCCGGGACGCCTCCTCCGATCCCCGCCCGGCGGGATGGTTTGAAGCGGAAGAACTCGGCTCCTCCCGGGTCATCGACATCATCAACGCGGTGATGAACCGCCGCCGGTACACCCTCCGCCGCGGCGGCCCCCCCGGCGGGGAGGGGAGCCTCCAATTCGACTTTACCCGCTGTGAAGGCGCCGCCGAGGAGGCCGTCATGGCCCTGATCGCCATCGAAAAAATCTTCCGCAGTTACCCCATCAGCGGCGGGGAAGCCTCCCGGGTCCCGGTGGACAAAAAAATCGACCGCTTCCTCCGCTCCCATTTCCTCCGGTACCGGGATTATTGCTTCCCCCCCCAGGAAATCCCCGGAAACGACGAATGCTTCTATTATACCCGCCTCAAAGAGGACGACCAGTACGACGACATCACCATCCTGGCCGTCAAACGAAAAGA
>JAITRV010000253.1 GCA_031288215.1 Spirochaetaceae bacterium
TGGGGAACGGGCCTTTCCCCAGCGAATTTGATCCTGACTCGGAGGATGAGCTCTGCCGCTTTGTCCGGGACACGGGCAGGGAGTACGGCGTTACCACGGGCCGGCCCCGGCGCTGCGGCTACCTGGACCTGGTGGCCCTGCGCTACGCCTGTCTTACCAACTCCATCGATTCCCTGGTGATGACCCACCTGGACGTGTACAACAGCCTGGACGAGATAAAAGCCTGTGTCGCCTACCGGATCGACGGCAGGATGGTGGAGAACTTCCCCGCCTCCATCGAGGCGCTGAACAAGGCGAAGCCGGTACTCCGCAGTTTTCCCGGCTGGAAAAAGTCCCTGGCCAATTCCCTGGTCTACGAGGAATTCCCCGTTCAGGCCATGGAGTACATCGAGTTCATCGAACGCTTCTGCGAGACCCCCATCCACATCGTTTCCGTGGGCTACGACCGCAAGGCCACGATTATTCGCAAGAGTCCATGGACAAAATAGTTATCCTGGATTTTGGGAGCCAGACCACTCAGCTCATAGGCCGCCGGATTCGGGACATGGGGGTCTACACGGAGATCCTCCCCGGCGATGCCCCGTTGAACCGCGAAACCCTGGCGGAAACCCGGGGGATCATCCTCTCCGGTTCCCCCGAGTCGGTCTACGAAAACGGCGTCGCGCCGGACAAAGCGGTCTACGAGTGCGGCCTCCCCCTCCTAGGGATCTGTTATGGCCTCCAGCGGATGAACTACGACCAGGGGGGGGCGGTGGAACCCCTGCCCCGGCGGGAGTACGGCCGCATCGGCGTCACCATCACGGGGGACGATGCTCCGGGCGTGGGCGCTGAAAACAGTACTGCTGGTGGCGCCAACGCTACGGCGGCCCGCCGTTTCCTCGAGGGCTTCCCCCTGAACAAGGGGATGCGGCGCTTTACCGCGTGGATGAGCCATGGGGACACCCTGACCCGCCTGGCCCCCGGTTTCCGCCCCTATGGGATCAGCGACACCGGCTACCCCGCGGTGCTGATCCACGGGGAGCGGCCCTGGTTCGGTCTGCAGTTTCACCCGGAGGTGACCCACTGCGAGGGGGGGACCGGGATCCTCCGGGCCTTTGTGTTCGCCGTCTGCGGCGCCGAGGCCGGCTGGACCATGGAACGCTACGTCCAGGAGCTGCGGGCCTCCCTGGCGGCGCGGGTGGGCGATAACCCGGTGCTGCTCCTCATCTCCGGCGGCGTGGATTCCACCGTGGCCGGGGCCCTGCTCCTGGCGGCCCTGCCCCCGGACCAGGTGCACCTGATGTACATGGACACGGGACTCATGCGGAAGGACGAAACCACAGCGGTCAGGGCCGCCCTGGAAAAGCTGGGGGCCCGGCACCTGCACATCGTGTACTGCGGGGAGGAGTTCCTCGCGGCCCTTCAGGGCCTTGCCGAGCCGGAGGCCAAGCGTAAGGCCATCGGCGACCTCTTTA
Source organism: Spirochaetaceae bacterium (assembly GCA_031288215.1). Taxonomy (GTDB): domain Bacteria; phylum Spirochaetota; class Spirochaetia; order Treponematales; family Breznakiellaceae; genus JAIRMO01. Next base: position 1,455 of record JAITRV010000253.1, read on the forward strand.
TCACCATCCAGGAGCGGGAGGTCCGGGCCCTGGGGCTGCCGGACAGCTACTTCCTTGCCCAGGGGACCCTCTACACGGACCTTATCGAATCCGGCAAGGGCGTGGGCAAGAAGGCCCATCTTATCAAGAGCCACCACAATGTGGGGAGCCCCCTGGTGGACGCCAAGCGCCGCGCCGGGCGGATACTGGAGCCCCTGGACCGGCTGTACAAGGACGAGGTCCGCCGCCTGGGGGCCCTGCTCGGGGTGGACGGGGAGGTCCTGCGGCGGCACCCCTTCCCCGGTCCGGGGCTGGCGGTTCGTATCCTGGGGGAGGTGACGGCGGAGAAGTGCGATATTCTGCGGGATGCGGACGCCATCTTTATCGAGGAACTCAAAAACCGCCGTTCCGCGGAAACGGGCAACCGTTTGTACGACGACATTTGGCAGGCCTTCGCGGTGCTGCTGCCGATCCGCTCCGTGGGCGTGGCCGGCGATGTCCGCAAGTACGGCTGGGTCCTGGCCCTGCGGGCCATCACCAGCGCCGACGGCATGACCGCCGATGTGTACCCTTTCCCCACCACCGATCTTCTGGAAATCTCCACCCGCATCACCAACGCGGTCAAGGACATTGGCCGGGTAACCTACGATATTTCGAGCAAACCCCCGGCGACCATAGAATGGGAGTAGAATCCGCCCTGCCCGTTGTTTTTTTTGATGTGGAAACCAACGGTTTATCCGGCAATGACAGCGTCCTTTCCATCGCGGCGATAAAGGCCCTGTTCAACGGGAAGGACGTAGACACCGTAGCGGGCAGCTTTACGCGGTTTTACTACCGGGAACCCGGCGAGCGGGAGAACCGCGAAGCCCTGGCCGTCAACGGCCTTACCAACGCGGTGATCCGGAAAAAACGGGGCGATGCCCCTTACGCGAAACACTTTCGTTACGATATTGACTTTTTGATCTTCTGCGCCGGGGTACACCACTACGTTGGCCACAACATTGCGTTTGACCGTAAATTTATACCCTTTCCGTTGGAGTACTGTTTTTGCACGATGAAAGAAAACACCAACATCATCAAAATAAAGAAACCCTACGGCGGCTTCAAATACCCCCGCCTAAGCGAAGCGGCGGAGTACTACGGCCTTGCCCTCGTATCCGACCGCCTTCACAGCAGTGACTACGACACGCGCCTTACCTACGAGATCTTCAAACGGATGCTGCGCGAAGTCCGGACCAGGCAGAAAGCTTACAAATTTCTTAAGCAACGCTAGCGAATATTAGAGTTGTTCAGAAACTTCAGTTTCTGAACAACAAGTCCATTGACGGCATGGTTAAAAACCGGTAGAATGAAAAGTATGAATGATGCCAATCTGTTGCCCAAATTGTCAAAATTTTTGTTTTGGGATTACAATACAGATACCCTCGATCCGGATATTGACAAAAGAATAATACTGGAGAGGGTTTTTACACGGGGAACGGAACAGGATGAGAGGGAAGTATTTAAATATTACGGAAAGGCAGCGCTAAAGGATACCGTAGTGTATATAACACATCTTGACAAAAAAGCCCTGAACTACCTGAGTATTATTTTTAACATCCCCAAGGAACAATTTAAATGCTACAAAAGAACTTTGTCGGAAAAGCCCTTTGGGATTTGTTAAGACATTTACAGGGCTCGGATACATTTAAAAATTATTTTCTGGTGGGCGGTACAGCCTTGTCGTTACAAATGGGGCACAGGGTATCCGACGATATTGATTTGTTTACGAGGGCCAATCTAAACAAAGACGAAATATTTGATTTTTTGAACGGAAATTATAACGGAAGATATCAAATAAACAACATCCAAAATACTATTTTACAGGTAACTATTAATGATATCAAAGAAGCCTGGTATATTTTGATGATGTGACAGATACCAATTGGTCCTCTGTAAAATTATCAGGCGATAAATTGTCAATGGAGAATGTGAAGCGTACAATTATTGATGCAGTAAATAAATGTAATGCAAATCTCATGTGAAAGGTGAACGCAGGGGGTTCTGTTTGGCCACCTTTTTGGTGTCTATGCGTGGTTCCGTACAGGGGACCACCTGTCGGTTATTCTGTTGCATTGACCCCCCGGCTCTTAACCTGTTATACTTGTTCTATCCAGGAACGAGGAGGTTCACCGTGCCCCTGTTGAAAGAAGAGCCCCGTTATACCTACGCGGATTACCTTGAGTGGGACGAGGGAGAGCGTTACGAGATCGTAGACGGCGAGGCCTATATGATGGCGACCCCCTCCCGGCTTCACCAGGAGGTCAGC
>JAITRV010000258.1 GCA_031288215.1 Spirochaetaceae bacterium
GGGGGAGCGCCCTTCCCGGCTTCTTAATCCTCGAAAAGCCTTTCGCCCTGATGCCGTTTCCCATGCGGTGGTCTTTTCCGGGGCTCTCACCGTGCTGTTTTCACCCGCTCAACACGCTCTCGCGTGCCTTATCGGGTGCCACAGCCGTCCCCGCCATCCTCACCCGGCAGCCGTACCAGCCCCCACGCGCAAAGACAGGCATACCCCCGGCTGTCCCCGCCCCGGCACGGGCCGGCACGGACAGAATCGCGGAGGGGGGTGGCAGGGCAATACCCCGGGCGACCCCGTTTGAGCAGAGGAACCAGTTATGCCGTAGGCATCAAGAGCAACGTCGCGAACAGGGGGCGACCGGGGTATTTCCCTGACAGGACCCCCCGGTTCTTCCCCCCCCGTGCCGGCCCGGGCCGGGGTTTTGCCAGGAGTTCCCGGGCTTTGGCCGCCAAGGTCTCCGCGTCCAGGCCGAAGCGGCGGGTCAGGTAGTCCTGGGTCCCCACTTCCCCGAATTCGTCCCGAATACCGATCCGGGCGAACTTTCCCCGGAAACCTGCTTCCGCGAGGACCTCCGCCACGGCGCTCCCCAGGCCCCCGATAATCTGGTGGTTCTCCGCGCTGATGATCCCCTTAACCTGGGAAGCCTGCTCCAGGATCCCCTCCCGGTCTATGGGTTTGAGGCTCAGCACGTCCAGCACCCCCGCGTCAATCCCCTCCTTTGCCAGGAGTTCCCGCGCCTTGAGGGATTCGTTGACCATGAGGCTCCCCAGGGCGACAAAACAGAGGTCCTTCCCGCCCTTGAGCAGCCGGGCCTTGCCGATGGGGAACTCGTCCCCCTCGCTGTACAGTACCGGAACGGGCTTCCGGGAGAAGCGCAGGTACACGCAGCCGTAGCGCTCCGCCGCCAGCCGGGTAAAGGCCGCGCAGCTCCAGGGGTCCGAGGGCTCCAGCACCGTGAGGCCCGGGATCACCCGCATCAGGGCGAGGTCCTCAAAGGGCATGTGGGTCCCGCCGTTGAAGGCCGCGGTCACCCCCGGATCCGTACCCACCAGCTTCACGTTGAGCCGGGCGTAATTGGCGGATATGAAAAACTGATCGTATACCCGCCGGGTGGCAAAACAGGCGAAGGTCGCGGCAAAGGGGATCTTCCCCGCCGCGGAAAGCCCCGCGGCCACCCCTATCATGTTCGCCTCGGAGATTCCCATATTGTAAAACCGGTCCGGATAGGCCGCCCTGAAACTTCCCGTGTTGGTACAACTCATCAGGTCCGCTTCCAGAACCACGATGTTCCGGTCTTTTTTCGCCAGGTCCACGATGGTTTCCACATAGGCGGCCCGCATTTCTTTCAATTCTGAAGTTCCCATGTTAGTTCCTCCCCTCCAGCACGGCAATAGCCTCCCGGGCCTTTTCCAGGTTAAAGGCCATGCTGTGATTCTTCTCGATCCCCTCGGCAAAATTGCACCCCTTCCCCTTAATCGTATGCATGATGATCATCGAGGGTTTGTCCTTCTGGGCCAGGGTCTTTTCGATGGCCCCGTCCAGGGCTTCCAAATCGTGGCCGTCCACCTCCTGGGTGTACCAGCCGAAGGCGGCCCATTTGGCGGCCAGGTCCCCCAGGTCTATGATATCCTTGGTATAGCCGTCGAGCTGCTGCTTGTTGTAGTCGGTAAAGGCGGTGAGATTGGAAATGCCCTGGGCCGCGGCGAAGAGGGCGCCCTCCCAGATTTGGCCTTCGTCGGATTCGCCGTCCCCGATGATGGTATACACCCGGGAAGGCCGCTTGTCTATTCTCAGGGCCAGGGCGATGCCGATGGCGGCGGAGAAGCCCTGCCCCAGGGAGCCGGCGGTCATGTCGATGCCCGGGGTGAGGTTGCGGTCGCAGTGGCTGGGGAGCCTGGTCCCGCCATGGTTAAGGGTAGCCAGCCATTCCCTGGGGAAAAAGCCCTTGAGGGCCAGCGTCGCGTAGACCGCGGGCCCCGCATGGCCTTTGGAGACCACCAACTGATCCCGGTCCTCCCAGCGGGGATTGGCGGGGTCCACCTTCATGCGGTGGAAGTAAAGCAGGGCCAGGACATCCGCGATGGACATGGAACCGCCGATGTGGCCGGATCCCAGGGTCCCGATCTCTTCGATAGTCAGCTTACGGATTTCCCGGGCTTTATCCTGTAAGTCTTCCAGTAGTTTTTTCTCCATAAAAACCTTCCTTATAGCTTAATATTTGTATCGTGTTTATTGGGCTGTTTTATCCACCGGCGTACAGGTGGAATCCCGAATGATGAGGCGGTGGGGCAGCACGACCTCCGCCTCCGTCCCCTGTTGGGCGGTGATAACGCGGTGAAGGTAGCGGGCCGCCTGTTCCCCTATCTCCCGGATCGGCTGGCGTATGGTGGTCAGCCGGGGGTGTAAATAATCGGCGATATCAATATCGTCAAAGCCGATTAACGAAACATCCTCAGGGATCCGAAGGTCTTCATCCCGCAAAGACCGCATCGCCCCCAGGGCAAGTTCATCGGAGGCGGCGAAGACCGCGGAGAAATCCCTGCTCCGCAACAGTAACTCCCGCATCCCGTACATGCCGGATTCCGCCGTATACTGGGGAACATATACCAGCCGCCGCTCGTCCCGGGGGAGGCCGTTTTCCTCCAGGGCCTCGTAATACCCCTCCACCCGCCGGTTCCCAAAGGAAAAACCGCCGGCGCAGATCATCGCGATCTTTGTATGCCCCAGGCCGATTAAATGGTTCACCCCTTCCTTGGCCGCCTGCCGGTCATCGATGGTTACCGTGGGGATATGGCGGTGATTGCATATAGTGGAAATGACCGGGAGCTTTATATCGGCGCAATATTCGTAAAAAAGCGTATCCTTGAGTTCATGAAGCAGGATAACCCCGTCCAGTTTTTCCGATTTCATGTGGTTGAGGCAGGCTTTTTCACTGACCCCCTCGGGTTTTACGAAGAAAAAGAGGGTGTGATAGCCAAAGGAGTCCACATTACGTTCGATAACCGAAAAAAGCTGCCGCTGAAAGATGTTGAAGGTGTCGGGAATGACGATTCCGATGGCAAAACTCCGGCCCCTGGACATATTCCGGGCCGCCTTATTGGGAATATACCCGGTTTCGTCTATTATTTTGAGGATCTCCTCCCGCTTCTTGAGCTTGACATACCCTTTCCCATTAACAACCCGGGAAACCGTTGAAGGGGAAACTCCAACCTGTTTGGCGATATCGATAATATTGACCATACATCCTCTCTCTTTATATACCCCTTTCCTGAACAAATTTCAAGGGCAAAATAAAAAAAACATGAAAACGTTTTAATATTTTTTATAGCTTTACAAAACAGGCCCTATCGGGTATAGTAAAAAATAGAGGGCTCTGAAACCTCAGGAGAAGGTTCCTTATGGCAAACAATCGGCTCAATCCCCTCAATGACTACCTCTTTTTCAAGATCATGGGCGAAAAGGGCGATGAAGAACAGCTGTGCGCCTTCCTCAATGCCGTTCTGGGACGGGACGGCCAGGCCGTCAGGCATGACCCCATCGAATCGGTGGAAATAATCGAGAACAAGACCCTCTCCGCCGAGGTC
>JAITRV010000284.1 GCA_031288215.1 Spirochaetaceae bacterium
TTTGTCCGTGTTTGTCCGTGTGGTCCGTGGTTAAATTTCTTTGGATCTATCGAGTCATTGAGAGTAATCAAGGCACCAAGACGATTATCTCATAAAAAAGTATGAAAAAAAGTAAATGCAGGAGCCCTGCAATGAACCGCGGGCCATGAGCGCTGCATTAGGTACTTAAATTTCGCCGCCGTTTTTCACAGTACCCGCTATCCGAACATTGATAGAGCCGTTCGCCGGTGGCGGAATCAAAGAATTCATCCATAAATACACCGGCGGCGCCGCAGCGCCGGCATACCCTGCCGGACATATCCTCCGGCCGGAAGGGATGATCCTCAAAACCGAGGGACTCCACCTTGGTGTAGGGCGGCAGGGCGTATATCTTTTTTTCCCGGCCCGCGCCGAAAAGATGCAGGGCCGGGCTGTTGTTGAGTTTGGGATTGTCGAAGCGGGGAATGGGGGAAGGCATCATGATGTAACGGTCTTCCACCATCACCGGGTAATCGGCCTCCAGTTCAATCTCGCCCACCCGGAGGATGTTTTCGTAGAGGGCCAGCCACATGGGGGCGTAGTCCATTTCGGCATGCATCTTTTTGGTTACCGATTCCAGGGGTTCCACGAGGCGCAGCGGCTCCGGGAGGGGTACTTGAAGCACCAGAATCTGATCGTTCCGTAGCGGAGTCTCGGGGATCCGGTGGCGGGTTTGAATCACCGTGGCTTCTTCCGAATCGGTGGTGACTGCCACCTCCGTACAGGCGGATACAAAGGCGCGGATGGACACGGCGTTGACGCTGTCGTCGCTGCCCTGATCGATAACCTTGAGGATGTCCCTTTGACCGATGATGGAAAGGGTGATCTGGATGCCCCCGGTTCCCCAGCCCCGGCCTATGGGCAGTTCCCGGGAGCCGAAGGGTACCTGATAACCGGGGATGGCCACCGCCTTTAACAGGGCCCGCCGGACCAGCCGCTTGGACCCTTCGTCGAGAAAGGCAAAATTATAACCGGTCATGATCCGCCTTCTTGTGTGTATGCCGCACCCGGTCCAGCTTGGATTGGAAGGTAACGTAGTGGGGCAGTTTGAGATGGGAGATGAAGCCGTTCATCTCCAGCGCGTCCCCGTGGAGGAGGACAAATTCCTGATTACCGAGAACGGAAAGCCCCCCGTTTTCGCTCCCCGAAGATGAGACGGCGGACGGCGATGTATTACTTGATGTATTACATATGGCGGCCTTGTCCAGGGAATAGTCCAGAATCGACATGGCGATGGCCTTGGTATCGTTCCTGCCGAAAACAAGGCCGTAACCCGCGGCAATGCTCAGGGCGTTACGGGAATGATCCGCCCGGTCCCCCTGACCGGAACTCAAAATTTTCAGGGGATCCTTTTCCGCTTCCCCCCCGGTGTTTTGATCTTCCCCGGAAAAGAGGGATTCCACTTCGGTTACCATAAGGTCCCCCACAAAGAGGCATTCCCCTTCGACGAGGGGATGGGGAATGGTTACCTCCAGCGTCCCGGTTCGCAGTTCCCCCACCGTGGGGTGGCCGGAACCGAAGCCCCGGATCGCCGCATAGGCCAGGCCGCTGATATATCCCGTATCGGAGCGGGCCAAGGTTTGCAGCCGGGCGGAACGGGGGGCGGGGAAACTGAGGGGATCTTCGGTAATATCCCAGGGCTCGCTCTCATCCATTTCGGCGCTGATAAGCCCTTCCCGCCGCAGCTCCTCCGAAACCCGCCGGGCATGGATGGGCCCCGGGGCGGCTTCCCCCGCAGGGGATTCCCCCTCGGCAGGTTCCCCGGCGGCGGCCTGATCCCCGCTTTCCGCCGACTCCGGGTTCAGCAGATCGAAGTTGAGCAGCCGGTGGGTATAGTCAAAGGCCGCCCCCAGAAACTGCCCGCCGGGAATGTCCTTGAACGCGGCGGATACGCGCCGGTGGATCGTCATGTCCGCGCCGTCCAGGGGCAGGCTGAGATAGGATCGGGCCAGGGTTGAACGGTAGGCCCGGAGCAGGAAGACCGCTTCCTCCGGGGAACCGGCGGATTGTATCAGGGCCAGGACCGCATAGGCGGGGGCGTAAAAGCCCGCTTCCCCCATGATCCGGTCGATGAGAAAACTCATGCGGTTTTTCAGGGCCGCCGGGTCCAGCGCCGCCGGACCGGCGGCGCGGTGTTTTTCCAGCAGCTTGATGCTTTCCGCTACCGCCTCCCGGCCGCCTTTTACCGCCACGTATGCCATGGGAACCTCAATTTCCCGCGGCCTCCGGGCCGCAGGGCTTCATCGAATATGACGCGCCGCTCCATAAAAACTCCGTTTTGCGGGTCAGGGCCAGGATAAAATCATCTTCCCTCATGAAGATCAGTTCTACCCCGCAGGGATATTCAAAGCCCTGGTCTTCCCGGGCCCGGCACCAGGCCGCTTCACCGGCGGATAGCCGGATGGCCCGGCCTTCCGGGGGAATGCCCGGCCCTTTGAGCGCGAGGATTTCGCCCGTTTCTTTTCCGTTCTTCCCGGGGGCGATAAAAAGCAGGGCCGACAGGTGGGGATCGATGTGGGTTCCCCCTTTGACCCGGGAGAGGATTCGGAGGGCTTCATCCCGGGCCGCGGTCCCGCCGCTTAAAAAAACAAAGTCCGCCTCCTCCAGGGCAACCTGCGGGGCGCCGGTGAGAAACCGGATCTCCTCCCCGGTTTGCCTATCCCCGTCCCAAAAAAAACCGGTTTCCGCGTCCAGCAGGGTTACCGCCGGGGCAAGCCAGCGGCCCTGTCCGGCGAATTGGCCGGCGTGGCGCCGGAGGCTCAAGACCCTGCCGGGGTTGGCCAGGGCCTCCAGCAGGATGCGGAACACTTCCTGGGCGCCGTGAGCCATATCAAAATCGTGTTTGCGTTTTAAGGTTTCCATTACAGTTCCCGATCCTCCAGGGACTGAAAGGAAACCTTTGTCTTCCTGATCTCCGCCGCCTTTTTTGCCAGCTCTGCGTTCCGCGCTTCCTCCAGCCGGAGCAGTTCCGGTTCCACCAGGGCAAAGCCGGGAAACCCGCCGGAATGGGCGGCGTCCAGCACTGCGGCGTCCTTTGCCTTGTCGAGATCGTCCCCCATCAGCACCGCCGCCCCCCGGACGCCGTCCAGTTCCACCACGCAATGGGCCGCCAGCAGTTCCCCCAGGTAAAAACGGCTTTGCCGTACCGGTTCCCGGACTTGCAGGAGCACAAGCGTTTTTTCAGGCCCCTTGAGGAGCGCCGCCTTATGCCCTTCCGCGGCCTGTGCCGCCAGGGACGCAAGCAGGGCCGCATTCGCGGAGGCGCAGATCCGGCTCAGGGTGATCTTGTCCATCACGCCTTTACCCGCGCTTTACTATACGCCGATAAAAGTTCGATCCCCAAAGCGAAGACAAACACGAGTAAGACCGCCAGCCCCGCCCGTCCAAGTTTGTAGCTGTTCATGGCGGCCATGATGGTATAGCCGATTCCGCCGGCCCCCACCATGCCGAGGATCGCCGCTTCCTGATAGTTGGTTTCAAACCGCAGGGCCGTCCAGGCGATGATCCCTGAAAGGGAGGATGGCAGGACCGCGCCGAAAAAGACCTGTACCCGGTTTGCCCCGGCTGCCCGGACCGCCTCGATAGCCTCGCCGGGGACCTCCTCAAAAAGCTGGGCAAAGACCATGCCGAAGAAAGCGGTGGCGTGGAAACTCAGGCCCGTGATACCCGAAGCCATGCCGAAACCCATGGAAGCCAGTACCAGCAGGACCCACACCGGGGTCGGCACCGCCCGGATAAAGGCGAGGAAACTCTTGATGATGGGCGGCAGGGGCTTCCAGGGGCTGATGTTCTCCGCCGCCAGGGCCCCCAGGACGAGGCCCAATACCAGGCTGTAGATCAGGGCCAAAGCCGCCACGGCAACGGTTTCGGTAAAGGTCAGCAGGGTGAGGGAAAACCGCTCGGTTGAAAAATGAGCCATGTCGAGAAAAACCTCGCCCAGCCGGGGAAAACGCCGGATGAGTTTATGCCAATCCGCGTCCAGCAGGGCCAGGGACAGCAGGGTCAGGGCCGTGAGGGAAATTAAAAACACCAGAACCGGCATATCCCGCTTCAGGTTTCCCACCGGGATTTTTGGGGGCTTGATTTTTTGTCCATACTGCGCATACCGCGCCTGGATCAGGCCTTGCTCAAGCATAAGATTGAAATTGTCTCCAAGATACATGATCGCTCCTCATATAAGGCGGCGTAATCGCCGCCGCCGTTTCATTGAACATTAACACGAAAGGTTAATGTTCATTTCTAATTCATAATTTGCTTGCGAAGATAATCGGTCAGCAAATTTACCCCGATGATGATAAGGGCTACGGCGAGAATCGCGGTAGAAGCCGCCGCATAGTTAAACTGTTTGATATACCCCATGAGCAGAAGGCCGATGCCGCCGGCCCCCACCATGCCCAGGATCGTGGAGGAACGGATATTGAGTTCCACGCAGTAGAGGATCCAGGCGATAAAACCGGGCATGGCGGCGGGCAGGAGCGCCTGGGCGATTATCGCCGGCATGGCGGCCCCGGCGGCTAAAAGGGGCTCCAGGGTTTCCGCCGCCGCCTCGTCGAGGATCTCGATAAAGAAACGGGTGAGGGCCCCGGTGGTGGCGATGACAAGGGAGAGGACGCCCACCACGGTTCCGATACCGAAGGCCGCCACCAGTATAAAGGCCCACACCAGGGGGGGAATGTTCCGCAATATCGAAGCAAAGGCCCGCACCAGGGAATTGACCGCCCGGGACCGGGTGATGGAGGCGGTTCCCAAAAAACTTAACAGGAGGGACAGGACCGTCGAAATCCCCGTCGCCGCCAGGGCCATATACATGGTCTGCAGCGCCGCCCGGAAAAGGGATCCCGGCCGTCCCATCGAGGGGGGGACAAAATCGGCCAGGATGAAGTTCCAGAATTCCCCCTGAGAAAGCAGGGCCGCCACGGGGTTAAACCGGGTAAAGCCCGTGGAGAGGCCGAAGATGATAAAAAGGACGATCACGAAAACCACCGAGGTCCGAAGGCTTTCCCGGGACGTAACACGTATCTTTTCCATGATCCGGTTTTCCCCGGCGGAATCCTCCCCGTGCCCAGTCCTCATGGATTCGCCTCCGGGCGTTCACCGCCGATCATAAGCTGATCCATGGGCTTCCCGTAGATCCGTTCGATCACCGGTTCGGTAAGCTCCGGAGGGGGCCCGTCGTACACAATTTCCCCCTCAAACATTCCGATGATCCGGTCCGCATATTTGAGGGCCGCGTCAAGCTGATGGAGGTTGACGATGCAGGCGATGTCGTTCCGGCGGCATACATCCCGGATCAGTTCCATCACCACCTGGGCGCTGGCGGGGTCCAGGGAGGCGATGGGTTCGTCGCAGAGCAGCGCCGAGGGCTGCTGCATCAGGGCCCGGACTATCCCCACCCGCTGACGCTGGCCCCCCGACAGTTCCCCCGCCCGGTGATAGAGAAAGTCCCCAAGACCGGTCTGTTCGAGAATAGCCAGGGCCCGGCGCTTGTCCGCTTCGGTGTACCGGCCCAGAACCCCGTCCAACGTGTTCATATACCCCAGCCGGCCGTGCATCACATTCTGCATCACCGTGAGGCGGGCCACCAGGTTGTGGTGCTGGAAGATCATCCCCAGACGGCGGCGGAGCTTCCGTACCCCCGCCGCCGAAGCGCCGGTAATTTCCTCGCCCTCGATAAAGACTTGTCCCGCCGTGGGGTCAACCAGACGGTTGATACAGCGCAGCAGGGTGGACTTCCCCGCCCCGGAAGGGCCGATGACCCCGATCATCTCCCCCTGCCGTACCGTAAGATTCAAGTCCCGGACCGCCGGTTTTTCCGAACCCCGGTATACTTTTTTCAGGTCCCGCACTTCAATAACAGGTTCCATTACCGGGGAATCACCTTTGCCATCAGGTCCCGAACATAGTCCAGGTCCCGGTCATTGGCTTCCACAAATTCCGGTTTCCGCTCCGGCGGCCAGCCGAGCATGTACGTGAAGTAGTCCTGATTTTTATAACCCAGGAAGAACTGTTTTACCTTGGCCTTGAGGTCCTCGGGCAGATCCTTTCGAATCGAGATAGGCGCGTTGGGTATCAGGGGGGATTGGTGGATCACTACAAAGTCGCTTTCTTTAACCCGGCCCGCGGCAAGCTCTCCGTCCAGAATGTCGGAGGCCACCGGCGCGGCATCAACGTCCCCGTTGATCACCGCCTGGATCCCGTTCTGGTGTCTTCCGGAAAAGCTGACGGAGGAAAAAAACGTTCCGTTGGTGTGGAAGTCCTCGTTGGTCATGCCGGGAAAGGCGTTCATCAGTTCCAGGGTCGGCACGTAGTTGCCCGACGTGGAGGAGGGGTCCACAAAGGCGAAGGTTTTTCCCCGGAGGTCCCGGATGTTTTTGATGGGGCTTCCGGCCTTGACGATGATCTTGGAGGTATACCCGGCTTGGCTCTTGTCCCCGAAGGGCGCCACTATAACCATCGCTTCCACCCCGGCCCGTTCCACCGCCTGTACATAGGTAACCGGGCCAAAAGAGGCGATATCCGCATGTTTGGTCCGCATGGCCTCCACTACGGCGTTATAGTCCGCCGCGTTGATCTCCGTTACCTTGATCCCCAGGGCGGCGCTCAGGTCGCCCTGGATGCCGCTCCGGTATTCCGCAAATTCCTCGGTGGCCTCGTTGGGGAGGTAGCACATCACCAGTTCCGCCGGCCAATTCGCGGGCACGGAGGGGGTGGAACTTTTTGCCTGCTGTCCCCCGGCGAAAAGGCCGCCCCTTCCCGCCAGGACCGCAAGAAACACCAGAACTCCCGGAAACGCTTTATGCAATTTCAAATTTTTCATAAAAAACTCCTTGTAACTAAGATGAGTTTCTTTTTAACGCCCCATTGTTAGGATTTTGTTAGT
>JAITRV010000204.1 GCA_031288215.1 Spirochaetaceae bacterium
AGCGCGGGGATCGAGGCCTACCGTATCACCCTGGAGGCGGGGGCCCGGACGGGGAACGACGAGTACGGCCACCGGGGCTGGGAACTGGGGGTTGTGGAAAGCGGCGGGGCGGAACTGACGGTGGGGAACCAGCGTTATACCCTGGAACCGGGGGATTCGGCGAGTTTCCGCTCCGACTCCCCCCATGTGCTGTCCAACCCCGGCCCGGGGGTTCTGCGGATGTTCTGGGTCATAAGTCCCCCCAAGGGCGCTTGTACCGGACGGCACGGGTATCCCGGGGGCTCTCTTCGTGTTCCTCAATGTACCCCATAGTGTACTGTGTGACCTCCAGGGGGAAGGAAGGTCCCGGAAAAAACGCCTGTAGAGTCCGCCTCCGCTATCTTCGATACGCTACGGCGGGGAATTCCAGATGTTTTTCCCGGTCCTTCCCCTCCCCCTGTGCTTACCCAATACTGTGGGGTACGCTTAGTGGATACGGAGTACCAGGATGCCCGTACCGTCCGTACCTATACCGTATGGCAGCCGGCGGTGCCTACACCCTGGTCCTTCCCCTCCCCCTGAGTTTACCCAAGGAATGTAGGTCAAGTTTAGCTCAAAAAAGTGGGCATCATGCCCCTTAGAAAAAAGTACAGGAGGATTATCAATGGGAAAGACGCTGGCGGAAAAGGTTTTTGAGGCCCACGTGGCGGACCGGCCCTTTGGGGATACCTGGGTGCTGCGGCTGGACCGGGTGTTCTGTCACGAGATCACGACGCCGATTGCCATTAACGATCTGGCGGCCAAGGGGCTGGACCGGGTCTTTGATGCCCGGAAGATCAAGGCGGTGATCGACCATGTGAGTCCGGCCAAAGACAGCAAGACGGCGGATCAGGGCAAGGTTCTGCGGGACTGGGCCCGGCGGCAGGGAATCCGGGACTTTTATGACATCGGGCGGAACGGGGTGTGCCACGCGATCTTCCCGGAGAAGGGCTTTGTGCGGCCCGGCTTTACGGTGATCATGGGGGACAGTCATACCTGTACCCACGGGGCCTTTGGGGCCTTTGCCGCGGGGGTGGGGACCACGGACCTGGAGGTAGGCATCCTCAAGGGGGTCTGCGCTTTCCGGGAGCCCAAGACGCTCCGCGTTAATGTAAGGGGGTCCCTGCCGGCGGGGGTCTATGCCAAGGACCTGATCCTGGCCATCATCGCCAAAACCGGTGTGGCGGGGGCCACGGGCATGGTGATGGAGTTCCGGGGGCCGGCGATTGAGGGTCTGAGCATGGAGGGCCGCATGACGATCTGCAACATGGCGGTGGAGGCGGGGGCCACCAGTGGGATCTGCATGCCCGACGGCGTAACGGTGGATTACCTGTGGCCCTTTATCCATGCGTCCTCTCCTCAGGCGCCGGGGGATGGGGCCGGTGGGGACCGGAGCTACGCGGACAAGGCGGAGGCCCTGGCGGACTTTACGCGCTGGCGCAGCGACGACGATGCGGTTTACGCCGGCGTGGTGGACCTGGACTGCGGCGGCCTTGAGCCCTGCGCCACGGTGGACTACAAGCCGGACCGGGTGGCGGCGATCCGCGAGTTGGCCGGGACCCGGGTGGACCAGGTCTACATCGGCTCCTGCACCAACGGGCGGATCGAGGATCTGCGGACCGCGGCGGCGGTGCTGCGGGGCCGCCGGGTGGCCGGTTCGGTGCGGGCGATCCTCTCCCCCGCGACCACGGCGGTGTTCAACCAGGCCATGGCGGAGGGGCTTATCCAGGTGTTCTTGGACGCCGGTTTCTGCGTGACCAACCCCACCTGCGGGGCCTGCCTGGGCATGAGCAACGGGGTACTGGCCGAGGGGGAGGTCTGCGCCTCCACCACCAACCGCAATTTCTGGGGCCGCATGGGCAAGGGGGGCATGGTCCACCTGATGAGCCCCGCCTCCGCGGCGGCCACGGCGGTGGCCGGAACGATTACCGCGGCGGAGAGTCTGTGATGCAAATCTGTAGGGGGCATACATGAAACACTTTGGAGGAACGGTACTGTTCCTGGATCGCGCCGATATCAATACCGACGAAATTATCCCGGCGAAATATTTGAACGAAAGTTCCAAGGAGGCCCTGCGGCCCCGGCTGCTGGAGGATCTAAAACTGGCGGGCTTCGAGCCCGGACGGGACATCGCCGGCAAGGGGGCGCTGGTCTCGCGGGCCAACTTTGGCTGCGGCTCCTCCCGGGAGCACGCCCCCTGGGCCCTGGAGGTGAACGGCATCAACATCGTTATCGCCGAAAGCTTTGCCCGGATCTTCCGGCAGAACATGTACAACTGCGGGATGATCGCCGCGGAACTGCCCCGGGAAACCCTGAACGAAATTTTCAGGGACTTTGCCCCGGGCGCGGGGCCGGTGACCCTTTCGGTGGACACGGAGAGGGGCCTGTTCCATTTCCGCTCCGGCGGCAGGGAAAAAACCGTCCCCTTCAAGCTGGAGGGTTTTGAGCGGGCCCTGGTGAAGGCCGGGGGCTGGGTGGAATACGCTGCCGGCCGTTACTGAAAAAACCGCTATGCACTATGATGATCGCCATGACTAAGAAACACAGTCCCGGCGACCGGATCGTCGAACTGCGCACAACCTATTCCCTAAACCGGGAAACCCTGGCGGAACGGAGCGGTCTGGACCCGGAACTGATCCGCCGGATTGA
>JAITRV010000038.1 GCA_031288215.1 Spirochaetaceae bacterium
GAATACTGGGTCGTGGACGGCGACGAAAAAACGGTGGAGATTCATATCCTGGAGGGGGGCCGGTACCGCACCGGCGTTGCCCGGGGGGACGACGAGGTCCCGGTCTCGGTCCTGCCGGGCTGCACGATTAAACTGGGGGACATCTGGCCCTCGCCCGGTTACGCCGGCTGGTAGCGGCCGGGGGCTTATTGAGCGGCTGCGTTTTCCATTGCTTCCCGTAGAATCGCGTTCATACGTGTTTGATAGCCTTTCCCGCCGCTTTGGAGCCATTCAATTACATCGGCATCAAGCCGGACATTGACCGTTCTTTTTATGGGCTTATAGTTTGCCATGTTCCGATAATGGGAAGGCCTCAGCTGTGCCAATTGTTCATCCGTCAATTCCGGAGCGTCCGAAAAATCGGTATGCTTGAAAGCTTTAATCTCCGCCGCTATCCGCGCTTTTTTTGTAGTGTTCATTGTATACCTCCTGCTCTTTTGGTGTTGCTTCCCGTGCCGTAATTATGTGCGTATTGCCGTCCGCTTTATCTGCGGTTACTACAAATAGGATAACCGTGTCATGGAAGCGCCCTATGTTGATATAACGGTCTTCATCTAAAGAAGAATGGGCCGCATCATAAAACTCTAATAAATGTGGATCGTCAAAAACATCCACAATATCCGAAAGGAAAAAGCCGTGCGTTTCTTTGTTGATGAGGTTTTTTTGCGCTGTCCATGTAAACATTGCTTTTTCCTGTCTATACATAATTGTATAGATGTTTCATAAAAAAATCAAGTGCTTTCTAATAGAAATTACCGGTATCAGGGAAGGTGAAATTTTCCGCTTGCCTTGACAAAATAATCGTAGTATATTATATGTTAACGACCGGTCGGTAACATTGCGGCGGGGGCAGGAATTTTTTCAGGGGAGTATATGGCCCATTTAACAAAAACGGATATTCTCAATACCGCCTTCCGGGTATGGGGGCGGGGATTTTACAGGCATACCAGCCTTTCCCCCATAGCCGGGGCCCTGGGGGTTACGAAGGCCGCCTTATACCGGCATTTTAAGAACAAGCAGGCCCTGGTGGACGCCATGTACGAGCGCTTTTTCGATGACTACGCCGCCATTATCAAAGGCGCTTACGAGCGGGCCCTGGCCGCCGAAAACGGGGACGACCCCCATCATATCGAAAGCCATTTCATCATGATGCGGGTCATCGTTGAGTATTATGCCCGGAATCCCGATGCCTTTCTCTTTTCCCTGATCATGGTCTACGATACCGGGGAGGCGAAAAGGCTCCGGGAACATTTGGGGCGCCGGGGCATAGATATGGAGAAGCTTAAGCATTTTTCAGAGGCCGCCGAGGCCGCCGCCTATCCGTCGATGCTCCAGGTGGTGGTGGTTTCCCTCAGCTTTTGGGTGGCCCAATTCCACCGCGCTGCCCATACCCTCGATGAGCCTCCCCCGGATGAAAAGGTCCTGAACCTCATCGCCCGGATCGAGGATCTGCTGAAAAGGGGCCTGGGCTTTGAACCGGACCGCCTGGCCCGCATTGATTTTGAGGCCCTGGAACGGGTCCTGGCCCGGGAGCCGCCGCCGGATCCCTCGGACGGCCGGGGGATTCTCAAGGCCGTCGCGGAAGCGGTGGCCGAGGCGGGGCCCCTGAACGCCACCATGGATATGGTGGCCCGCCGGTCGGGGCTGTCCAAGAGCGGCCTCTATGCCCATTTTAAGAACAAACAGGATATGATGGCCCGGCTCTTTATTACCGAGATTGAAGGGATTGCCGCCTATGCCCGGCGCCTGATCCGGGAATCGGCGGTCCCGGAGGAGCAGGTCTATTTGGGGATGATCGCCGTGGCGGAGTACCTCCGTTCCCGGCCGGATATCCTCATCGTGGTGGACTGGATCAGGACCCGGCGGCTCGACCTCGGCAGCGTCGTGCCCCCTCCCGATCCTCCCCAGGGCTTATACCGGGTTTTTTCGGATAGCGTGGTCGGTTTTCCGGGGATTTCGGATGCGGAGGGCGAATCCATGAAGGATCAGGTTTCCCAGTGGATCCTCTTCCTCGTCGTCAATACGCTGGTGTACCGGCCCCTGGGAATATCCGTTGCGGACGTGGACAACCGCAGCATCCGAAGGCTCTACCGTTTCATTGCCGCCGGTTTTGGAGGGTATAAAAAATGAAACGAATGGGGTATGGTCTTTGTTATGGTACTATACGGCAAGAAGCCGTAAAAGGCCGCGCTTTATGCGGGCCTATAACACCGGTTGACTGGGGAATCCGCGCTTTTGTTTCTTTCGGCGGATTTCCGGAGGGTTCGGTGCCGAGACACGTCCCCGCCGTCAACCTAAGGAGTACGCTATGATTCAAACCTTTCGAGGCGCCCGATGGCGGACCGCAGGTCTACGGACCAAAGGTCGATGGACCTTGGGTCGATGGACCGCAGGTCCACCGCTGCTGGTGTGTTGTTTCCTGCTGGCCGCCGGGTCCGCTATCGGCCAAAGTTCCCCGGGCGGGCCGCCGCCGGAGTCTGCCGGAGCGCGGCGGATCTCGGTGGAAGAAGCGGTGGAACTGGCCGTTAAAAACAACCTGTCCCTGGAATCCGCCCGGATCAGTACGGGAACGAAGAAGCGGGCCGCGGATATGTCCTGGAACCAGTTCATCCCCAGCGTGAGCCTGGGGGGAAGTCTCAGCCGGGACAACAAGGCGTCTACCACGACGATTCCGGGAGTGATCCCGATGGTGGTGGAAAATCCCCAGTGGCACATTGCCGGGTCCATCCAGGCGTCCCTCACCCTCAGCGCCGCCATGTTTGAGGCCCTCAAGACCCTCCGGCTGACCTACGAGGGGGGGCTTATCAGCTACGAGAAGGCCCGCGCCCAGCTTGAGCGGGACATCAGGAAGGCCTACTACCAGATCCTCCTCCTCCAGGAAAACATCGCCCTCCTCCGGCAGAGCTATGCCGCCGCCGGGCGGCAGTTGGAGATGGCCCAGGCCAATTACCGGGCGGGGCTGGTGCCGGAACTGACCGTGCTCCAGGCCCGGGTGTCCGTGGAAAACCTCAAGCCCACCATCGACCAGGCCGAACACGGCCTCAAGATGAACATGGCCTCCCTGGCCACATACCTGGGGCTTCCCTACGATACCCCTTTTGAGCTTATCCCCATGGAGGCCGACACGGTCTTTATCCCCCTGGATGTGGCGGATCTCATCTCCAGGGCCGCTTCGGGAAGGCCGGATATTCTGGAACTGAAACACCAGATCCTCACCCTGGAGAGCACCCGCCGGGCCCGGC
>JAITRV010000114.1 GCA_031288215.1 Spirochaetaceae bacterium
TGGGACGGTTTTCCAAACTGGAAGCCCTCTTCGTCCCCGCCTTCGAGCCGGCCCGTTTCGCCGGAAGCGGGCGCTGGCAGCCGGCGCAGTTCGCTTCCTTAAGCCGGCTTCCGCCGCAAAACATCATCCGTCCCGATACCACGACCCTTGACTACGCCCAGGGGGGGCTGCGCTTCACCACCACCATAGGGGGCGCGGCGGACCTGGGCGTCCAGTATTACTACGGGCGGCGTACCACGCCGTCGGTTACGGGGACCATGGCGGCGCCTCCCGCGGTTATCGTAACCTTCGCCTACGATCCCTACCACCAGATCGGCCTTGATTACGCCCAGGTGGTCGCCGGTTTCAACCTCCGCGCCGAAGCCGCGGCGAACATCACCGAAGATACCGCCGGCGACGACGGCGCGGTGTACAACCCGTCCCTTGCCTGGTCCCTCGGCTTTGACCGGGACCTCGCGGGTATCACGGTGAACCTCCAGTGCAACGAAACGATCCGGCTGCTGGACGGTGAGATCCGCGGCCCCCAGGACATCGAGGCCGGCAGCGACATAACCTCGACCAGGATAAGCGCGCAGATCTCGAAAAAATTCTTTCAGGATAAACTTGAGCTGAAGGCCATCGCCCTGTGGGAAGTGGAGGCAGGGGCGTGCATCCTCATGCCCTTTGTCACCTGGACCAAAGACGATGTGGAGCTTGCGCTTTCATCCGGCATATTCCTGGGCAGTGAGGAAGGGCTTTTCGGCCAGTTCCACGACAACAGTTTTATAAAACTGGGGATAACCTACACGTTTTAACGGTACCTTTAAGAGGCATCAGGGCCCCGGTTTGTGGGGCCCTGTTCCCGGGCATTTCCGTCCCCGCGTCGATTTAAATTCGCTTCCCCTGCCCTTCCCCCCCTTTGACTTAACGCGCGTTTTTTCGTATGCTGAGGATACATACCCATAGAAGGAGGGGCTATGCTGTTATCCGAATTAGGGGGGCCCATTACCGGACTCAGGGCCCGAATCTACGATACCTGGAGGCGTCTTTGAGGAGGCTTCCTTTGGAACGCGAATAAGCGCGCTGGAAAAGCGGGCAGGGGAGAGCGGTTTCTGGAACGACGCCGCCCGGGCGGAAAAGGACATGGCGGAACTGAAGACCCTCAAGAGCCGCTACGAGCCCTGGAAGACCCTGGCGGCGGATATTGACGACCTGGCGGTGCTGTATGAACTGGCCGAGGAGGCCCATGACGAATCCCAGGCCCGGGAAATCGAAGCTTCCTTAAAGGAAATTTCCGCCCGCTACGAGGCGCGGAATATCTATGAACTCATGCCCGGGGAAGTGGACGGGAACGGCTGTTTCCTCACCATCCATTCCGGCGCCGGGGGCACCGAGGCCTGCGACTGGTCGGGGATGCTCTACCGGATGTACCTCCGCTGGGCGGAACGGAAGGGCTTTGGCATCGAGGAAGTGGACCGCCTGGAGGCCGAGGGGGGGATTAAGTCCGCCACCGCCCGGATCGACGGGGACTACGCCTACGGCTACCTCAAGGGCGAATCCGGGGTACACCGGCTGGTGCGGATTTCCCCCTTCGATGCCAATGCCCGGCGGCATACCTCCTTCGCGTCGGTCTATGTGTTCCCGGTGATCGACGACTCCATCGAGGTGGACATCCGCCCCGAGGATCTCCGGGTGGATACCTACCGTTCCGGGGGAGCCGGGGGGCAGCACGTCAACAAGACCGACAGCGCGGTGCGGTTTACCCACCTTCCCACGGGGATCGTGGTGGCCTGTCAGAACGAGCGGAGTCAGATTAAGAACCGGGCCATAGCCATGAGCATGCTCAAGGCCCGGCTCTACGAGTATTACCGGCAGGAGAAGGAGAAGGAAAACGAAAAGTTTGCCCAGGAGAAAAAGGATATATCCTGGGGAAATCAAATCCGGTCCTATGTTTTCCAGCCCTATACGATGGTCAAGGATTACCGAACCAAAGCGGAAGCCGGCAATATCCAGGCCGTCATGGACGGAGACATCGATCTTTTTATAGAGGAGTATCTGCGTTTTGCCTGGAATCATTCCCGCGCCTAAACCCGCGAAAAACAAGGGGGCGCTGCTCTTTCCCCGGGGAAGGGGCCTCCCGGTATCCCTGGCGTTGTTCCTCGCGGTCCTGACCGGGGCCTTTGCCGGGGGAAAAACCCAAGAGGAACAGGAGGAGCCGCGCAATCCCGAATGGGTGGTGGCGGTCAGCGCCTTCGACGTTTCCGCCCTGCCCCCCTACCGCCAGAGCCTGGGGCCCCTGGCGGCGAGGAGCCTGGTGGATTCCTTTAACCGGGTGGATCGCCGGATTCGGCCGTCCGCGGAGTACGCCTACTATGAGGATTCCGCCCGGTCGGGGCTCCGTTCCGAAGCGGGCAAGAAACTGCTGGCAAAGCGGGATCAGCGGGATCAGCTCATCTTCCAGGGGGAAGCGGAATGGCGTTACCGTACCGCCCTGGCCGCTCTTGAAGAGGAAATAAAAAAGCTGGAAGAGGAATTCAAGGTTACGGAGGAGAAAGACCTCAAGGTGGTCGTGGAACCGGTGTTTACCGTTACGGCGGATAACAAGAACGGTATCTTCCTTCCGCCCCCGGCGGAGGGGGAGGAATATCAGTTCTGCGTAAACCAGAAGGCCGACGCCTTCCTCACGGGGGCCCTTTCTGAGTATTACGGCAGGATCTACATGAGCATCAGGCTGTATACGGCCTATTCCCGGTCCTTCCAATACGAGGACCGCACGATCTTTTCCTTGGAAGACATTACCCTGGGGACGGAAGATCTGGCGGGCCGTCTCTGCGCGGTGGTGGCGGGGACCGCCCCGGCGGCCCTGGCGGTCACGGCGGAACCCGAGGATGCCTTCATCCTGGTCGGGAATACCCTGGCGGGCCGGGGCTCGACCGGGACGGTGGAACATTCCCCGGGAACCGTGCAGGTGGAGATTTTTGCGGAAAACCATGAAACGGTTTCCCTGCCGGTGGAACTCCCGGCCGGGGAACTGACGGAGCTCCGGATCAGCCTTCCCCCGACAGCCCGGACCTCCATTGAGGTGGAGGTTCCGAATGTCCCGGGAAGTTCCGTATACCAGGGTTCCCTCTTTGTCGGCACCGCTCCCCTTACCATCACCGCGCCCCGCGCTCAATACGGCTATGTCAAAATCGAAACCCCCGATGAAAAGACCGAATCCCTCGTCTTCAACAGCGGGGGGGGAACTCCGCCGCATCTGGTGTTCCGAAATCCCAGGACGCCCCGTCCCTCGGAAGATAAACCCCTGGAAACCGCCCGGCGGGGATATTACGGAAGCTGGGGACGGCTCTGGATAGCCGGTTCCTTAACGCTGCTCATTTCGGGGATATATACGGGGTATGAAGTTGCCTTTAACGCCGGTAACCAGTCCCCGGCGATATACACCCAGGGGAATACGATGGGGTATATCCGTCTGGGCGCCATGGTAGCGACCGGTCTCGTGGCGGCGGATTGGATCTTCCGGTTTATCCGGTATGTGTATACCGCCAATAAAGACTCCGTCCCCCGGGCCAAATAGCCGCGGGGCGGCTTTCCGTGCGGGCGGTGCGGGGTTCCCTACCGGGGTTCCGGTTCAAAGGATGGTAATATGGATGGAAAGGGCTTTGCCGGCAGGCTCCGGGATTTTTTCGGCTTTCATAAACCGCTTAACGAGGAATGGTACGAGGACCTGGCGGATCTCCTGGTGGAAGGGGATTTCGGCGCCGCCGGGGCCTTTAAGGCCGTGGATAAACTCCGGGACCGGTGTTCCCGGATGAAGATCGCCGACGCGGAGGGGTGCCGCCGGGTATTGGCGGAGATCCTGGAGGAGGAGCTTTTGCGGGTCCGGACATCGGGTCAGGAAGTCCTGGAGGCCCTTTTTGGGCCCGGCCCCGGCGGGGATCTTCTTGGGGGTCCGGGGGACCGTAACACCGGTGACCCCGCGGTACTCCTCCTTTTGGGGGTGAACGGGGTGGGAAAAACCACCACCGCCGCCAAATTGGCCCACCGTTTCCTGTCCCTCAAGCGGGGGACGCCCCTGCTGGCCGCGGCGGATACCTTCCGGGCGGCGGCGATTGACCAGCTCAAGATCCACGGGGAACGGATCGGGGTCCGGGTCATTGCCCACCGCCATGGGGGGGACCCCGCGGCGGTGGTCTACGACGCGGTGGAGGCCGCCCAGGCCGGGGCCGCCGATATGATCATCGCCGACACCGCCGGCAGGATGCATACCAAGACCGCCCTGGTGGAGGAACTGAAAAAGATCGACCGGGTGGTGGAATCCAAGGCCGCGGGGGCCCGCTATCTGAAACTCCTGGTCCTGGACGCCACCACCGGCAGAAACGCCCTGGCCCAGGCGGAGATTTTTCACGGGGCCGTTACCCTGGACGCCGTGATCCTCACCAAGTACGACTCCGGCGCCAAGGGAGGGGTGGTGTACTCCCTGGCGGAGGAACTGGCCCTTCCGGTGATCTTCCTCTGTGACGGTGAAGCCTACGGGGACATCCGCCTCTTTGATCCCCGCGGCTATACGAGGCAATTTATCGCCCCGGCGTCTGTTCCCGGGGCAGGGGAGGACGCCGATTAAACGGGGAAGGTGGATAATCCCGCTGCTGCTTCTCGGCGCGGCGGGGCTTGGGTGGGGGGACGATTGGTATATCTCCAACGCCGCGGGAATGGCCCTGAAACCGGCCTTTTCCCGGCTGGCCCTTCGGGAACGGTATGCCCTTGCCGTGGCCGCCTCCCTTGCTCCCACGGAAGCCCCCCCCAAACTCCAGGAATACTATACCAGCGGCTTCACGGTCGAACGGCGGACCCTCTACAAGAGCGGGGAGGAATACCGGCAGCAGTGGATCTTCCGGGACGGCCTGGGAAGATCCCGGGTCGTGGCGGTGCTCAAGAGCGCCCCGGAGGAGGAAACGCCGGCGGCTGAAGAGGCCCCGTCTGAAGAAGCGGCCCCCCCGGAAGCGGATGCCCCCCCGGAAGCGGAACCGAGGAACGAACCGTCGGGGTTTATCGAGGTTTACAATGAGGAGTATCTGATTTCCCTGGAACATCGTCTGAACGATGACGGCACCGACGAGATCATCCGGTATCATTATAAGGACCGCTTCCTCATCCGGGCGGAATCCGGTATTCGCCGTCCCTCTGCCGCCGAAGCGGAGGAGCTGGAGGCCCTCTGGACCGACAACTACCGGTATAGCCGCTTTTTTTCCCTCCGGAGCATCCACCGCCTGTACCACAGCGACGTTCCCGCCTCACAGGTCCGCTTTCCCCATACGACCATGGACGCCGTGGCGGATCTGTCCTTCGTAAGCCCCGCCTTTCCCTATGCCCAGGATTCGTTCCAGGATGTGCTCATCCACCGGGGAGATCAGACCGTCTACGCCACCGATGAACGGGGCCGGGTTCTGAGCGAAACCATGAGCGATGAAGCGGGGGAGACGGTGGGGGTCATCAAAAACAACTGGGTTGAAAACCGGGTTACCTCGATAGTCCGGACCTATGGGGATGACGAGTGGATCACCGAATACGAGTATGACGCGGAGGACAACCGGGTGGTAGAGCGGAACTACCATAACAAGGTCCTGGAACGCCTGGTCCGTGTCGAGGGGGATCAGGAGGTGGAAGAACTGTATATGAACGGCGTTCCCATTCTCAGGGCAATCTGGAAGGACGGCCGGAAGGTATCGGAGGAACGGCTCCGGGCTTCTCCCGGAAGCGCCCCTGCGGGGAGCGGGCCCTGATGGGTTCCTTCCGCTGGATAGCCTTTGTGGCGGCCCGGTATATCTCCAAGGGCCGGCAAAACCGGACCAATCCCACTATGATCCTGGCGGTCTTGGGGATCTTCATCGGCGTCCTGGCCTTGACGGTGATCATCTCGGTGATGAACGGATTCCAGCTTGGATTCATCGAGAGCATCCTGGAAATATCCTCTTTTCATATCCGGCTGGAATCCCTGCCGGGGAATGAACAGGCCCGATCCCTGGGGGAGCGGATCACCGCCCTGCCGGGGGTCAGTTCGGCGCTGCCCTTTATGGACCTAACCGGCATCATCCGGGGCGGCCAGGGCAGGCAGCAGACCGCGGCGGTCCGGGGCTTGCCGGCGGACGCCCTGGAGAAGGACCGGGGGATGGGCGCTCATCTCACCTTTTCCGCGGGGGCCTTTGACCTGGAGGAACCGGATTCCATACTCCTGGGAACCGAGCTTGCCCGGCGGCTCAATGTCCGCCCGGGAGACGCGATCACCCTCCTTTCCGTGTCGGGCTTCCTGCCCGCCGAGGCTTCCCCGGAGGATTCGCTCTTTACGGTCCGGGGCATCTTCGACTCCGGCTTCTATGAATACGATCTGGGCTGGGCCTTTATCAACCTGGAGGTGGCGGAACGGCTGGAGGGGAATGATCGTCCCTCCCTGGGGATAAAGATAAAAAACCGCTGGCAGGACGGGCGGTTTCTGGCCCGTCTGCGGGAAATTGCCGGAGGGGGCCTTCCGATCCGGTCCTGGCGGGACTATAACCGGGCCTTTTTCAGCGCCCTGCGGACGGAAAAGCTCCTCATGTTTGTTCTGGTGGGGCTTATATTCATCGTGGTGGGGCTTAACATCTTCCAGGCCCAGCGGAAGGCGGTGCTGGAACGCCGGGAAGAGATCGGCCTCCTCCGGGCGGTAGGGGCCACCGACCGGGAACTGCGGCTTGTCTTTGTGTGGGACGGCCTCATCATCGGCGGCATCGGGGCCGGCCTGGGAATCGCCCTGGGCTTGCTCCTGTCCTACCACATCGGCCCCTTCTTCGCGGTCCTGGAGGCCCTGGTGAACGGCATCCTCTCGGTGCTCAACTTCATCCTGGGGGGCTTCCGGGGCGGCGGCATGGAGGGGAATTTCGCGATCTTTTCTCCGGCAATCTTCTATATAAAAGAGATACCCTCCCGGGTGATCCCCCTGGAGGTGTTCCTGATCTTCATGTTCGGCTTTTTGTCGGCGGTTTTGGCGGCATGGTTTGCCTCGGGAAGGATATCCCGGACCAATCCCGCGGAGGTACTGCGTTATGAGTGAAATCGGTCCCCACGGAACCGCTGGTTCCGTGAGCGCCCTGGTATCGGTGCGGCATATCGTCAAGGACTACCGGTCCGGCGCGGAAACCCTGCATATTCTCCGGGACATCAGTTTTGACATACCCCGGGGCAGTTCCGTGGCGGTAAGCGGTCAAAGCGGCAGCGGAAAGAGTACCCTCCTCAATATCCTGGGGGGGCTTGACCGCTGCGATGCCGGTACGGTCTCGGTGGGGGGAACGGAGATCACCGGTCTTTCCGAGAGCGGCCTCAGCGCCTACCGGAGCCGCCGGGTGGGATTTATCTTCCAGTTCCACTATTTATTGAAGGATTTTACCGCCCTGGAGAACGTGATGCTCCCCGCGTATATGGCGGGGATGCGGAAGCAGGACGCCCTGGAAAAGGCCCGTTCCCTCCTGGCCGATGTCAGGCTTGAGGACCGGATCCGGCATTTCCCTTCCCAGCTTTCCGGGGGGGAGCGGCAGCGGGTGGCGGTGGCCCGGTCCATGGTGAACGACCCGGATATCATCCTCGCCGATGAACCCACGGGCAACCTGGACCCGGCGAACAGCGCGATGGTGGCGGAACTGCTCTACGCCGAGGCGGAAAAACGGGGCAAGACCCTGATCGTGGTTACCCACGATGAACGGGTGGCGGAACGGGCGGCCCTCCGGTATACCCTGGACGGGGGGATCATCCTCGGCGGGGAGGGGCGGTGAAGCCCGGCCCCACCTTCTTCATCGCCCTGCGTTACCTCCTGGGAAGGGCCCGGGAAGGGGGCCGCTACCTCCGGGGAGCGGCCGCGGGGATAGCCTTGAGCCTCATTCCCATCGTGGTTACCCTCATCGTGGCGGACGGGATGATCCGGGGAATCACCGACCGCTACCTGGAACTGGGCACCGGACACCTCCAGGTGTATAACCACTTCTACCCCGGGGAGATTGAGGAAGCGGCGGCGGCCCTGAAAGATTTCCCGGGGGTCCGGGGGGTGTGGGCCGAACAGCAGGGGGTGGGGGTCCTGGTTGGCCCCCAGGGAAAAACCGGCGCCGCCATCCGGGCGGTGGATCCCTCCTTCTGGGAGCAGCGCGCCGGGCAGGAGTACCTGGAGATCCTGTCGGGGACCATCCGGCTCGACTCCCCCGGGGAAGTCCTGCTGGGGGAGGAACTGGCCCGTACCGCCGGCCTTGAAGCGGGGGACACGGTCAGGATCATGACCCTCCGGCTCAACGACGAGGGCCGGAATATCCCCCGGCTTATGCCCTTTACCGTGAAGGGGATCGTCTCCTCGGGCTACCGGGAACTGGATTCCCTCTGGTGCATCATGAGTTATGAGGGGGGGCGGCAGTTTTTGTCCTCACGGCTCACCGTTCCTTATCTCATCGTTAAGATAGACGACCCCTACCGGAAAGCCGATGAGATGCTTGTATCCTTCTATCAAAAGCTGGGGCTGGGTTTTGGGATTTATACCTGGAAGGAGCTGCAGCGATCCCAATACAGTTCCTACGAATCCACCAAACAACTGCTCCTCTTTATCATGGCGATCATCGTGGTCGTGGCGGCGGTGAACGTGTCCTCGGCGACCTCCATGCTGGCCATAGAACGGAGCCGGGATATCGCCATCTTCAAAGCCTTCGGCGCGGCCCCCCGGGAAACGAGCCGGATCTTTATCTACGCATCCCTCCTCACGGGCCTCCTGGGGGCTGTCCTGGGGATAAGCCTGGGGCTCCTCATCGCCGTGCATATCAACCCCCTCATCCGGTGCCTGGAGGGTATCCTGGGCTTCTTCTTCTGGGACCAGGTGAGGATCCTCGACCCCGGCTACTACCTCCAGGACATCCCCATCATCATCGACTGGACCACGGTCTTCCTCATCGGCATCTTCACGGTGCTCTGTTCCATCCTGGCCTCCTGGTTCCCCGCCCGCCGGGCGGGAACAATTTCCCCCATGGACCTCATCCGCCGCCCCCGGGGGGGGCTCTTTTGAAAACCAGGGGTTTCCGCCGCCTTGCCGGTTTCGGCCCCTTGTGATAAACTGAAAAGTATATGGAAATTCGAGACCGTTACGCCCCATCCCCCACGGGGCTCCAGCATATCGGGGGGGTGAGGACCGCCCTTTTCAACTACCTTTTTGCCCGGTCCCAGGGGGGGAAGTTTATCCTGCGGCTGGAGGACACCGACCGGACCCGCTCGGACGCGGCCTTTGTCCACAACCTCTACGAGACCTTTGCCTGGCTGGGGATCCCCTGGGACGAGGGGCCCGATGTGGGAGGGCCCTGCGCCCCTTACGTCCAGTCGGAACGCTTCGGGATCTACCGGGAACACGCCCGGCGCCTGGTGGAGGCCGGGAAGGCCTATTACTGCTTCTGTTCCCCCGAGCGGCTGGAAAAAATCCGGGAGGAGCGGGAAGCGGCCCATTCGGGAGAAACCGGCTATGACCGGCGGTGCCGGGACAGTCCCCCGGTGGAGGCGGCCGGACGCCTCCGCGCCGGAGAGGCCCACACCATCCGGCTCAAAATCCCCCTTGGCGAGACCACCCGGTTCCGGGACCGGCTCCTGGGGGAGATCGAATGGAAGAACGAGGACATCAACCCCGATCCGGTGCTCCTCAAGTCCGACGGTTTTCCCACCTACCACCTGGCCAACGTGGTGGACGATCACCTCATGGGGATAAGCCACGTCCTGCGGGCCCAGGACTGGCTCCCCTCCACCCCCCTCCACGTGATCCTCTACGGGAGCTTCGGCTGGTCCCCCCCGGAATTCTGCCACCTCCCTATGGTGATGGGAGCGGACGGGAAGAAGCTCAGCAAGCGTCACGGGGCCACCAGCATGGACGAGTTCCGCCGCCAGGGCTGCCTGCCGGAGGCCCTCCTCAACTACGTGGCCCTCCTGGGCTGTTCCTACGAGGAGGGGAAGGATCTCTACACCCTGAAGGAACTCTCGGAGCGCTTCGCCTTGGAGAAGCTCAACAAGGCTCCGGCGGTCTTTGACTACAAGAAGCTGGAATGGTACAACGGCCAGTACATCAGGATGAAGGCCGATGCGGAGCTGGCGGCGCTTGCCCTGCCCTTTGCGGTGGAGGCGGGACTTTTCGGCGGGCCGGGGAAGGAACCGGCCCCGGCGGAAGCGGCGGCCTTCGCCGCCGCCATGCCCCTTATCAAGGAGCGGGCGGTCTTCCTCCGGGAGATTCCGGAAAAGCTGGACTACCTCTTTGCCGAACCGGCGGTGGCGGCGGCGGCGGAGTTTATCCCCAAAAAGGCGGACCTGGCCCGCACCATAAGCCTCTTGCGCCTGGGCCGGGACCTGCTGGGGGACCTGGCCGTCCTGGACGATGCCGCCGCCGAGGCCCTGGTCAAGGCCAAGGCGGAAGCCGCCGCGGTAAAGCTCGGGGACCTCCTCATGCCCCTGCGGGTGGCGGTGACGGGGAAGCGGGTGAGCCCGCCCCTCTTCGGCTCGATCCGCATCCTGGGGGCGGAAACCTGCCTCGCCCGGACAGGGCGGGCCCTGGAGGCCCTGGAAACGGCCGCCGGGACTGACGCCCTTCCCGGAGCTCTATGAAGGTCCGGGTCATCGAACTGCCCCTGGACTTTGGGGCAAACCGCCGGGGGAGCGATATGGGCCCCTCGGCCATACGCCTGGCGGGGCTCAAGCAGGCCCTGAGCGACGCGGGCCACGAAAGCGAGGAGGCCTTCCCCGGGATACCCGTGCCGGCCCAGGAGTTTCTGGCCGAGGGGGATCCTTCCGCCAAGTACCTGGAACCCATTGCCGCGGCCTGCGGGGAACTGGCCCGGCGGGTGGAGCAGGCCCTGGAGGAGGACCGCTTCCCCCTGATCCTGGGGGGGGACCACTCCATCGCCATCGGGAGCCTTTCGGGGTTGGGGGCGGCTTACCGGAAGCGGGGGCAGACCTGGGGAGTCCTCTGGGTGGACGCCCACGGCGACTTCAACACCCCCGAGACCTCCCCTTCGGGGAACATCCACGGCATGGCCCTGGCCGCGGCCTGCGGTTACGGCAAAAAAGAACTCACCGCCCTCCACGGGGATTTTACCAAGCTGGATCCGGCCCGTGTGGTCCTGGCGGGGGTACGGGACCTGGACCGGAAGGAAAAGGACCTGATGCGCCGGGCGGGGCTGCGGGTCTTCA